>DATGVV010000207.1:0-2656 GCA_035299885.1 Chloroflexota bacterium
CGCCGATTTTGGGCGAACTGCTGGCGACAAGCCAAATAGTTCCTCTCCCATCGCAGTGGGAGAGGTTAGGTGAGGGATCCCACTACCTCCCGGCTGAATACGCCGGCTGGTTTCAGGAGGCGCTTGCGGCTCCGGGAGCGAGCCGCCAGGACCTCGTTCGCCGCTTCGCGGCCAATCACGGGCCGTTCTCACCCAGCGCCATTCAGGCGCGCTACGGCTTCGACCCGCTGCCCGATCTCGAGGCACTAGAGCAGGAGCACGTTCTCGCCCGAGGCGCCTTCACGCCGGCCGGCGCCGGCGAGGAATGGTGCCTGCTCGATAACCTACGGCAGCTCCACCGCCAGTCGCTGGCCATTCTGCGCGAGCAAATAGAGCCGCGCGAGCCGGCCCAATTCGCCGCGTTCCTGGCCGACTGGCAGGGCGCCAGCATGCAGCAGCAGCGCAGCGGCGTGGCGGCCCTGCGCAAAGTGATCGAGCAGCTGCAAGGCCTGGCGCTGCCGATGGAAATCTGGGAGCCGGAGGTGTTCCACCGCCGCCTCAGCGGCTATCAGCCGGCCTGGCTGGACCAGCTGTGCGCCTCGGGCGAGGTGGTCTGGCTGGGCAGTACCTCGCCCGGCGGAGGCAAGGGCAAGATCGCCTTCTACTTCCGCGACGAGGTGGAGTTGCTGCTGCCCACCGAAGGGCCGCCTCGCAGCCTGAGCGACAACGCGCGGCTCGCGCGCGAGTGGCTGCGAGCTCGCGGCGCCTCTTTCCTGCAGGATGTTGCCAGCGGCACGACGCTGGGCCAGCCGGAGGTGTACGACGCGCTGTGGGAGCTGGTCTGGGCCGGCGAGGCGACCAACGACACGTTCGATCCGGTGCGGTCGCCGCGGCGACCGAGAAGGGATTCGGAGGTCAGGATGCAGGATTCAGAGGGGCTTCCGAATTCCGAATCCCGAATCCCGAATCCATTACAACGGCCGCGCCATTGGTCGTACCGGCGCGATTTCCGGCGGCCGGGCTTGCCCGCGGGACAGGGCCGCTGGTCATTGTTCGTGCCGGGCGAGGCCGCCTCCGCCGAGGATCAGGTCGAAGCCTACGCTCGCCAGCTGCTGGCCCGGTACGGCGTGGTGGCGCGGGAGATGGCGCTGGCCGAGGACGGCCCCGCGCCGTGGGCCGCGGTGTACCAGACACTTAAGCGCCGAGAGGCGTTGGGCCAGGTTCGGCGCGGCTATTTCGTGAAAGGGCTGTCTGGAGCGCAGTTCGCGCTCCCGGATGCTGTGGAGCGGCTGCGCCAGCCTCGCCAGGGCAGCCTCCTCTTGAACGCCACAGATCCCGCCAATCTGTATGGCGCCCTACTGTCGTTCGAGGGCGAGGGGCGTCTCACCCGGCTAGCCACCAATTACCTGGCGCTGGTGGATGGCCGCCCAGCCCTGGCCATCGAGGGCCAGGGGCGCGACTTACGTCCCCTCAGCGACGAGGCCAGCGAATGCCTGGCACTCGTGCCGGCGCTGCTGGGCGCGCCGCCGCGCGTCCGCCGGTTGCGCAAGCTGGAGGTCGAGACCTGGGACGGCCAGCCGGTGATCGGCTCCGAAGTGCAGCGGCCGTTGCAATCGCTCGGCTTCGAGAAGGAGCCGCAGCGCCTCACGCTCCGCCCATCGCGGCTGTAGGCCCTCACCTAGCCTCAACCTCCGCGGAGGGAGAGGACTACACTGTGACTGGATCGGGGGTTCTCGATCGGGGCCGGCGTAAGCCGGCCTTCGCCGTCTATGCTAGGACCATGGCCCAGGCGCCAGTCCGGAGGCCGGTCGAGAAGCTGTTCCGCGAGCGGCAGCGCATCGCCAATCTCTCGCAAGTCCGTGAGGTCGTATTCGGGATGCAGGATGGCCTGCTCACGACCCTGGGCGTGGTAACCAGCGTGGTGGGGGCCACCTCCGACAACAGCGTCGTCCTGGTGGCGGGCTTCGCTGAGGCGGTGGCCGGTTCTCTGGCCATGGCGGCCGGCGAATACCAAGCGTCGAAGGCCCAGCACGAGCTGCACGCAGCCGAGATTCACAAGGAACGCCAGGAGCTCGAGGAGAAGCCGCTCGAGGAGCACCACGAGCTGCGGGCCATCTTCCAGCGCGAGGGCCTCAGCCGCGACTCAGCCGAAGCGGTCACCGAGTTGCTGTCCGAGCACCCGGAGCTGCTGTTCCGGACGCACGTCGAGAAGGAGCTGGGGCTGCGGGTGGAGGAGTTCCAGAGCCCTGGCCGCAACGCGCTGGTGATGGGCCTGTCGTTCGTGCTGAGCGCCATGCTGCCCATCCTTCCCTATGTCTTGCTGCCGGCAAGGCCGGCGCTCGGGCTGTCGGTTGGTCTGACGATCCTGGCCCTGTTCTGCATTGGCCTTGGCAAAGCCGCCATCTCGCACCGTAATTTCTGGCGGAGCGGCCTGGAAGTCGTGGGCATTGGGCTCGCGGCCGCCGCCCTGACCTATCTGCTTGGGACGTTTATCCCACACCTTTTCGGCAAGCCGTTCTTCTAGCCGACGCCGATATAGTTGCTGCGGTGGTCCTCCGCCGCTGGCGCCTGCCTCTCCTCGGCTTAACCGTGCTGGCGGCATTCGGCGTCCGGGTGCTTGGGCTGGGCATGCTGGACGTGAGCGACGACGAGGCCTTTTTCGTCCAGATCGCCCACC
>DATGVV010000208.1:0-4599 GCA_035299885.1 Chloroflexota bacterium
TCGAGCATGCGCGCAAAGTGCCCGCGCGAAAACGGCCAGCGGCCTAAGACCTCCTGCGAGTGCTGGTCGATATCCACGATAATGATGCGGGGATCGGGGCGGGTATAGCGGAGCGGGCGGTAACGGAAACGTGTGTCGAGCGCGTTCAACTCCTGGCGCTGTACAAACTCAAAGATGGGCGTGGGGCGCTCGCCGACAAACGTGAACACATAGATGAATATCGCGAAGATGGTTATGCCCACGCTGATGGCGAGGGAAACCCTGCGCTGCCACCAGGAGCGCCAAATCGAAAAGAAGCTGGCGATCGCCTTACCAGGCATTTTTCGGACGCGGGTTCGATGTCTGCATTAAGCAGGTTAAAAAAAGCGGTCGCGGCTCCTGGTCCGGTAAAGGAACGGGCATGACTACAGGACTTTCAGGACAAGAATCACGCGGTCGTCGTCATGAGGCCCGCCGCGCGAAAAGCGATCCACTTCCGACAGCACGTTTTCCACAATCTGCTCGGCCGGTGCAGTGCGCTGCCGGCGGACCGCGTCCACCAGCCGCTCCAGGCCATACTCGTTTCCAGGGGGGTCCGCCGCCTCTGTGATGCCGTCAGTGTACCCCGCGACGACATCGCCCGCCGCGAGCTGAACGTAGCCGCGCTTGTAGGCAACATTCGGAAACATCCCTACCACCATGCCCCCCTCGCGAAGGGCCACTGTTGAGCCGTCGGCGCGGATCACCACGGGCGGTACGTGGCCGGCGTTAATGTAGTGCAGGGCGCGGTGCCGGTCGAGCAGGCCCACAAACATGCTCAAGTATTTCTGGGCTCGGGTGTCGGCCAGGATCATGTCGTTCACCGAGCTGACGATATGCTCGAGCGCGTGCAGGTGTGCCGCCAAGGCTCGCAGGGTCGCCTGCAGGTTGGCCATCACCAACGCCGAGGCCACACCCTTACCCTCCACGTCGGCGATTACGGCCAGCAGCGTATGCGGGTCCAGCATCACAAAATCGTAGTAGTCGCCGCCAACCATTTGCGACGGTGCGTGAGCGACGCCAATCTCAAAGCCCTCCAGCCGCGGCGGGTGCTCGGGCAGCAGCCCCCGCTGAATGCTTCGCGCCAGTTCCAGGTCGCGTTCCATCCGTTGTTTGGCGAGCAGTTCGCGATGAAGCCGTGCATTCTCAAGCGCCAGTGCCACCTGGTCCGAGAGTGCCCGCAGCGAGTTCTCATCGCCGGCGTTGAACGTCCCACCCTTTTTGTTCAATAGCTCCAAGACGCCGACGGTCTCGCCGTCTTTGTTGTGAATGGGCAAGCAGAGCAACGAGCGTGTTTGGTAACCCAATTGACGGTCCACCTCGCGCTCAAAGCGCGGGTCCAGGTAAGCCTCTTCCAGGCTGACTGTTTCACCGTGGCGCGCCACCCAGCCGGCGATCCCTCTCGCCATCGGGAGGCGAATCTCCTGTTGCTCGAGGCCGAGTCCCACAAGCGACCAGATTTCGTCGCGCTCGCGATCCACGAGAAAGACCGTACCACGGTCGGCGCCGATGAGCCGGGTAGCCAGTTGCAGAATGATGTTAATCAGCTCGCCGAGGTCGAGTGTGGAGTTGAGGAGTTTGGTGGCTTCTATGATGGTCGAGAGTTCGTCTACCGCGTGACGCCGGTCCGCACTGGCCATAGCTACGCCGGCAATGCGTAAGAGCAGCTCCAGCGAACTCCTTGTCTTTTCGCTTAATGGTGTAGCACAGCACGCTTCCAGCACGCCAAGGATCTGGTTCTCAGCGGCCAGAGGCCCAGCCCAGTGGGCATTATCGTCTCCCGCGCCGGGGCGGCTGGAGAGGGCCTTCTCTGCAAAGACTTGGTCCGCTGGCGGAAGATGCCCACTCTCCTCCCAGATCGTCAGCTTCCCGCTCGCGAGTCGCCACAACCGTGCTCCGGTGATGCCTTCCTGTGCTGCAGCCACTCCCGCCACCTGCTTGGCCAGTTCGCAAGAATCGGCCACCCCCGGGAGCTCACCGGGCGTCTCGCTCTGTGCAGGCGGTCCAACGTGGCGGGGAACCGGAGCAACTCCTGAACTGGCAGCAACGAACTGGGCAGCGCCTTTCGCGGTCATAAGGGTTGTCCTTGGTAGCGACCGGAGTTTGGGATTTTGCTTCTAATTAGCAAACCTTACTGCTCCTCCTGCCTCGCGTCAACAAACTTGATCTTTCTCAGGTCTGAGCGATGCGCCTCATAGAATACCCTTCCGGCCGCATGCGAGTCTTCTCCTTCGAGTCTTCATGCCCTCCGGGTTTTGTGAGCGCGGCCAGGGTTACCTGCTATTTGACCGTAAGGCTCAGCGGTGAGCTGTGGCTGAAGCCGTTCGCAGTACTTGCGGTAACTATGAGCGCGTAATTGCCGGGCGGCGTCCCCGCGGTTGGGCCGACCGGTGCGGGCGCGCCGGTTCCGCCCGCGCAACCCAGGCACAACAGCGCAAAGAGCATAGTCATTCCGAAGGCCAGCGAGGCCCGTTTCCGCCCGAACATCGCGAGGCTGCCTAACGAGGTAACGGCCAGTAGCCACAGAAGCCATGGCAAATCGAGGCGCGGCGCAACAAGCGGCGGAACTCCCTGCGGCCCCGACACAGGCACCGCATTTGAGCGGGCCGTGGTCGTCACTGTAATTGTGATCTTCGTTGTCGTATTAAGCGTGAAGGCCGAGGGTGAGACGGAACACGCCCCGCCGGGTGGCGCGCCACTGCAGCTCATCGTGATCGTGTCATTGAAACCACCGGACGGCGCAAGAGTCATCGTATAAGTGGCGGCCTGCCCGGCGGAAATCGTGGCCGTGTTTGTTGAACCCGGGGGAGTAGTAATCGAGAAATCCGTGCCGATTCCTGTGAGAGCAATCGCATGCGGGGCATTCGGAGCATTGTCGGCGATGGTGATGGCCCCGTTTCGTGTCCCGGTCGCAGTAGGAGTGAAGGTGACGCTGATGGTGCAACTGGCTCCCGCTGCGACGCTGGTGCCGTTCTTGCAGGTGGTGCCTGCTGCCGGAGCGAAATCGCCGCTGGGGTCAACGCTCGTGATGGTTAGCATGACGGTGCCGCCGTTCGTCAGCGTCACCACTTGGGTGGGACTCGTTGTGTTGAGGGGCTGGCTGCCAAAGCTCAAGTTCCCAGTTGACAGGTTAACGGCAGGACCGGAGGGAGTGCCAGTGCCAATCAAGTTGATTACGTGCGGGCTGCCGCCGGCATTGTCTGTAATGGTGATCGCGCCGGCTCGGGTCCCAATGGCCGTGGGAGCGAAACTAACGTTGATCGTGCAGCTTGCGCCGGCCGCGACGCTGCCGCCGTTCGGGCAGGTGATGCCTGATGCCGGAAAGAAATCGCCGCTGGGGACAATGCTGGCGATGGTCAACGCGGCGTTGCCGGTGTTGGTGAGCGTCACTGTCTGCGGGGCGCTGATCGTGCCGAGTGCCTGGCTGGGAAACGTCAGACTGATTGGCGACAGCTTGACCGCAGGGCCGGTGTCAACGGCATTGCCCGTCAGATTGATCTTTTGCGGGCTGTCAGCGGCATTATCGGCAATGGTGATCGTTCCAGTTAGAAGGCCGGGCATTGTTGGGGTAAAGGCGACACTGATGGTGCAACTGGCACCCGCCGCAAGGCTGTTGCCACAATTGCTCGATTGGAAGAAATTCAAGCTGGCGGCAATGCCGTCCATAGGCAAGATCAGGGTCGCGTTGCCGCTATTCGTCAGCGTTACCGGAAGCGGCAGGCTCTTGGTGCCGACGGTCTCGTTCCCTGTGAACGTAAGGCTGGGAGGTATCAGCGTGACGACCGGCGCGGCACCCGTGCCGCTTAGCGTGATCGTCCGCGGGCTCCCGCTGCCACTGTCGGTAATTGTGATCGCGCCGAGTCTGGTCCCTCGCGCCGTCGGAGTGAAGGTGACACTGATGGTGCAACCGGCACCCGAAGCGACGCTGCTGCCGCAGGTGTTCGTCTCGGCGAAATCCCCGCTGGCGACAATGCTGGTGATGGCCAAACTCGTGCCGCTGCCGTTATTCAACGCAACCGTCTGAGGCACGCTGGTCGTGCCGACGAATTGGTCGGCGAAGATCAGGATTGTGCTCGACAGGGAAATGCCCGGCGCGAAGCCGATACCGGTCAGAGTAATCACGGGCACGCTGCCACGGGCATCGCTGGTGATGGCGACCCCACCAGTTCTAAAGCCCGCGGCGGTGGGGGTGAAACTGGCGCTGATCGTGCAATTGGCGCCCACCGCGACGCTCGTGCCACAGTTATTTGTCTGGGCAAAATCGCCGCTGGCAGCAATGCTCGTGATGTTCAACACCGCCGTGCCGGCGTTGGTTAGCGTGGACGTTTGGGACGGACTGGTTGTGCCGATGAGCCGGCTGCCAAAAATCAGGCTGGTACTGGACAAGGTGATGACGGGGGCGAGAATTCCAACGCCGGTCAGGGACACGACGTGGGGACTGCCTGGGGCGTTATCGGTGACGGCGATCGACCCCTCCCGGGTGCCGATGGCCGTGGGTGTGAAAGCGGCCGTGATGATGCAGCTGGCACCCGGCGCAAGGCTACTGCCGCAGGTATTGGTCTGGGCAAAATCGCCGCTGGC
>DATGVV010000209.1:0-1759 GCA_035299885.1 Chloroflexota bacterium
TTTCCTCCCAGGACAGCAACATTGGTCGCGTGAGCCTGCTATACAGCACCACCGGCTTCGGCCACGAGGTCGCCAGCGGGGCGGCCATGGCAGTCGCGAGCTCGGCCTCGAACTGCACGCCACGGCGTATGCGTCGGGCCACGTCGCCGCTGCTGCCGACGGCGTCGCTGCAGGTGACGCGTTGCTGGTGGCTGGCGCATTCGAGGACGAGCTTACGGCGGCTCAATTTTTGCTCGGACGCCCGTGGCGGGCCGCCGCATTCGTCGGTGCCGGGGTGGATGAGGTTCTCGCCACCCTCGGCCCGGCCCGCGAGGGATTGCTCGGCCCAACGCAATGGTTGGCGCGCCTGGCCGAACCGCCCGACGAGGGCCCTGCTGCGGACTGGTTTGTCGCAACCTTCCGTGACGCGGTCGGCGCCGAGCCAGCGTACCCCGCTGCCTCAGCGTTCGCGGCCGGCGTCCTGGCCGCGCGCTGTCTGCGGGACGCCGGGACTGCCGAGGACGAGGCTGTCCTCAGGACCGCCACGCAGCTTGGCGTGCAAACGCTCTTCGGGCACTTCCACCTGGACCCCGATACCGGTCTGCAGGTCGGCTCCGAAATCTTGGTGGTGCAGTGGCAAGCAGGTGAGCGCCGCGTGATCTGGCCGCTCTCGAAAGCGGAGCGCCAGATCCGGCCGCTGGGAGGCCGGTAGCTCCCCTGCTATGCGGAGACGCACCACCTGGCGCGTCGACTACCGGGGCGCCAGCCAGCGTCTCGGGACGAGGCCCAGGTCCGCTTTCCGGACCAGCGGCTGGTCGAGCTGGCCGCGACGATCGCCATGAGAATTGCCGGGCGCGCTTCAACCGCGCATTTCTGGTCGAGTCCTAGGCTAGCTACCGACCAGCATGATGAGGTTAGAGCGCGTCGATGAGCCGCGGGGCATGAAGAAGGAAGCGCTCGCCCTGGACGGCTGGGCTCAAGAAGCTCGCGCCGAGTGACGGGGTGCGGCGCTGGTTCGGCCATGACCCGGCGCGCTGGAGGAATTCCGGGTCGCTACACCGCCGAGCTTGACGCACGGCCGACCACCTCGCGCCGATCGTTGGGAGGGCCCGCCGGAGCTGGACAAACGCTGGTGTACCAGCAACGACTCTGCCAGGAACGCCGTTTGCGCTCGCACCAAATATCCAGCCATCCGCGGCATAAGCTGAGCGGGTTGCGCCTGCTCGGAGCGACCGCTACTGGACCGTCAGCGTGCCCTTCATGCCAGCTTGCTCGTGGCCGGGCTGGCTACAGACGTACGTATAGCTGCCCGGTTTATCGACGGTGAACGTGCCGGTCGCCTTCTGGCCCGGCTGGGCGCTGATCTTAATCGGCTGTGGGACGCCCTCGGTGATGTCGAAGTCGTGGGCGATCTGGCCGCTGCTGTTGTCCAACGTCACCTGGATCGGCTGACCGGCTTTCGCTGTCAGCGTGGTCGGGTCGAACTTCATCGTGTCCATGGACTTGACGGTCAGTTGCTGCGTCACACCCGAGGGCGCCGCGCCGCTGGCTGGAATGCTCGCGTTGGGGGCCGTGCAGGCGATGAAGAGTGGGAGCAGGACGACAAGGGATACGCGGGATGCGCTTTTCACGAGATTGCCTTTCCGCTAGAGAACGGCGGGCACGCTCAAGCTGCCCGCCACAGAACCTGAGCATAAAGGGTAGCCCCAGGTGCGCCGCTGCCAGGTGGGGCAGACCGGGGATGCTGCGTCGGGAAAACCCGTACTTCTCGGCGGCGATG
>DATGVV010000210.1:0-13383 GCA_035299885.1 Chloroflexota bacterium
GTCCGGATCGGGTCAGGTGATGGTGGCTGCCGGTGACACGCTGTACGGCATCGCCAAGGTCCATCAGCTGACCATCGACAAGCTGGTCGGCCTCAACGGCCTCAAGGACCCGAACACGCTAATCGTCGGGCAGGTGCTGAAGCTGGCCTAGCCCAGGCTGCGCAGAAAGCGCCGCACGGCCTCGTTGAAGGCGTCGGGGTTCTCCAGGTTAGACAGGTGGCCCGCCTTGGGAATGACCTCGAGCCGCGCGCCCTTGATGTTCTGGACCAGGAACTCGGCCTCTTCGCGCGTGCAGACCATGTCGCACTCGCCCCAGATCACCAAGGTTGGCACTTGGATGCGAGGCAGGACGTCGCGTTCGTCCGTTTCGGCAAGCGCGCGGGCGGCATGGCGGTAGCCCTCAGGGTGGACCTCGGCCATGATTGACTCCGCCTCGGCCACCACCTCGGGCGCGGCATCAGGCGAAAGCAGCATGGGCGTCCGCTGCCGGGCCAGACCGGACGGCTCGCCGGCAGCCGAGAGCCGCTGCTCCAGAAGCCGCTGGCGCTCGTCTTCAGACACCGCGGCTTGGCCGGCATTGGTATCAGCCAGGATGAGCGATCGCACGCGGTTGGGGTACTTACCATAGAACTCCAGCGCCAGGACTCCGCCCATGGACAGTCCGCCGATGTGGGCTTGATCGAAGCCCAGGTGGTCGAGCAGCCCGGCTAGGTCGTCCGCGGCGTCGGCCATGCTGTACGGCCGTGTCGGATCGGACGACGATCCGTAGCCCCGCATGTCCCAGGCGACCACGTCGTATTCGTCAGCGAGCGCCTGAAGCTGATGCTGCCAGGAGCGCGCACTGGAGCCGATGCCGTGCAGCAAGACGAGCAGCGGACCCGTCCCGCCGCGCTCATAGTGGATGCGAAAGCCGTTGATGTCTGCGTTGGGCATGCGATTGCCTCACCGAATAGTGCCACGCGGGCAGCGCTAGACCGCGATGAGCTTCCTGGCAAGCGGCTCTTCGCGGACGATGGTGTCCTCGCGCGCTTGGCCGGTGCCGACGATGCTGGCGGGTGCGCCCAGGAGCTCCTCGATGCGGTGGACGTAGTCCTTGGCGGCCGCCGACAGATCCTCGAAGCGGCGCACACCGGCGATGGGGCCAAAGCCGGGCATCTCCTCGTAGATCGGGCGGCAGCGCTCCAGTTGCTCAACCGCGGTTGGGAAATGCGTGATGCGGCGGCCATCCAGCTCGTAGGCAATGCAGATCTTTACCACGGGCTGATCGTCCAGCACGTCGGGCTTGGTGAGGAACACGCGATCGACGCCGTTGACCTCGACGGCGTAGCGACCGGCCACGGCGTCGAACCAGCCGATGCGACGCGGCCGGCCGGTGGTCACCCCATACTCCTTGCCGCGCTCACGGAGATGCTCGGCGAGGCCGCCGTTGAGCTCCGTGGGGAAGGGCCCGCTGCCGACGCGGCTGCAGAAGGCTTTGAACACGCCGAATACCTGGCCGACCCGGTTGGGCGGGATGCCGGAGCCCAAGCACAACCCGGCGCTGGTCGACGACGAGGAGATGAACGGGTAGGTGCCGTGATCGACGTCCAGCAGCGTGGCCTGGCCACCTTCGAGCAGGATCAGCTCGTCACGATGCAGCGCCTCCTGGATGGCGCAGTTGCTGTCGCCGATGTACGGCCGCAGGCGCTCGCCCGCTTCCAACAGCTGGCTCAGGCCAGGCTCGATCGAGACAGTGGGCACGCCGTAGAAGGCGCGGAACAGCCGGTTCTTCTCACCCACGGCCTGCTGGTACTTGGCCTTGAAGCCGCCCGGATCGAGCAGATCGACGGCGCGCAGGCCGATTCGGGCCCATTTGTCGGTGTACGCCGGGGCGATGCCGTTGCCGGTGGTGCCGTGGGCGGCCTTGCCGCGCGCCTGCTCGTTCAGCCGGTCCAGCTCCAGGTGGTGCGGCAGGACCAGGTGGGCGCGGTCGCTGATCAGCAGGTTGCTGGTGTCGATGCCGCGGCTGGCGAGCTCGTCCAGCTCCTCGACCAGCTTGATCGGATCCATGACCACGCCTGGGCCGATGACGCAGGTGGTGCCGGGATACAGCATGCCCGAGGGGACGAGATGGAAGTGGAACTCGCTGTCGCCGACCACCACGGTATGGCCGGCATTGCGGCCGCCGTTGCCACGAACCACCAGCTTGGCCGGCTCCGCCAGGAAATCGACCAGCTTGCCTTTGCCTTCGTCGCCCCAATGGCCGCCGACGACCACGATTACCGCCATGCGTCGAGCGCTCCTACGGTGCGAGATGTAACGCGGCCTAAGGGCGGGCCGGCGTGACCCGGAAAAGGTCCGGCGAGATGTCGTGTTTGCAAACCGGAGTTGGGCCGCCGGGGATTATAGCCGGTAATTTCACGCCTGCCGGCCTGAGTAGGATGTAGCGTGATGTTGACGGCCCGGCCAGCAAATGTGCTCGGCCGGGTCTTCGCCTCGTTCCAGAGCTACAACTTCCGGCTGTTCTGGACCGGGCAGCTCATCTCGCAGATCGGCACCTGGATGCAGCTGGTGGGGCTGCCCTGGCTGGTGCTGGAGATTACCGGCTCGGCCGTGGCCCTGGGCACGGTGACGGCGCTCACGTTCGTGCCCATCCTGGTGGTGGTGTTGTTCGCGGGCGTGGTGGTCGATCGCATCCCCAAGCGCCGCCTGCTGCTGGTGACCCAGAGCGTGTCGCTGGCGCAGGCGCTCACACTGGCAGTGCTGACGGCCAGCGGGCGCATTCAGCTGTGGCACATCTACCTGCTGGCGATTGTGCTGGGGCTGGTCAACGCCTTCGACACTCCGGCGCGGCAGTCATTCGCAACCGAGCTCGTGGGCCGCGAGCACGTGGTGAACGCGGTCGGGCTCAGCTCGGCCCAGTTCAGCAGCGCGCGGCTGATCGGCCCGGCAGTGGGCGGCCTGGTGATCGCGCACTGGGGCACGGCGGCGTGCTTTTTCGTGAACGCCATCAGCTTCGTAGCGGTGCTGGCCAGCCTTGCGCTGTTGCGCCCAGGCGAGTTTCGGGCGGTGGCTCAGCGTGCGGCCGGCGGCCGGATGCTGAAGGAGCTGCGCGAAGGCGTAGGCTTCCTGCTGCGCACGCGCGACCTGGCAGTGCCAATCATCGTCCTGGCCGGGAACGGCGCCTTCATCTACAGCACCAGCTCCATCATCCCGCTGATCGCGCGAGACGCGCTGCACGTTGGAGCCACCGAGTTTGGCTTGCTGGTAGCGGCTGTCGGGCTTGGCTCGTTGTGCATGGCCTTGACGATTGCCAGCCGCGGGCAGTCGTCGCAGCGGATGATGCTGGGGGCGGCGTTCGCGTTCGCCGTGACGTACCTCTCGCTGGCGGGCACGCCGGCCTTTGGCGTGGCCTTCGTGCAGCTGATGCTCGTCGGCGGCTCGATCCAGGTGTTCGCCACGTCGGTGAACTCGCTGCTGCAGCTGGGATCGCCCGATCACCTGCGCGGGCGCTCGATGGCCGTGTTCACGCTGCTGACCAACGGCATCACGCCCCTGGGCGCGCTGTTTACCGGCTTCGTGACGGCGGCGGCCGGCATCCGCTTCACGCTGCTGGGCGAAGCAAGCTTGTGCTTTGTGGCGCTTGGGATCGCGTTGGCGTATCGGGCGCGAGCTGCCTAGATCGTTACTTGTCCTGGAGAGCCGCCACGCCCGGCAGGACCTTGCCCTCGAGCAGCTCCAGGGTGGCTCCGCCGCCAGTGGACACGTGCGACACCTTGGAGGCCAGGCCGGCCTGCTCCAGGGCGGCGACAGAATCTCCGCCGCCGACGATAGTCAGGCCTCGGCAATTGGCCACGGCCTGGGCTATGCCGCGGGTGCCCTCAGCGAACTTCTCCATCTCGAACACGCCCATGGGGCCATTCCAGAGGACGGTCTTGGCCTGCTGGATGACGTCCGAGAACTGCTGCACGGTGCCCGGGCCGATGTCCAGGATGCGCCAGCCCTGCGGAGTCTCCTGGATAGGGACGGTCTTGGACTCGGCGTCGTTGGAGAAATCGGCGGCGACCACCACGTCCTTGGGAAGGGTGAGCTGGACCTTGCGCTCGTCCGCCTGGCGAATGAGCTCGCGCGCCTCTGGCACCTTGTCCTTCTCCAGCAGCGACTCGCCCACCTGGCAGCCGATGGCCACGAGGAAGGTGTTTGCCATGCCACCACCGACGAGCAGCGAATCGACTTTGTCCAGCAGATTCTCGAGGACGCCGATCTTGTCCGAGACCTTGGCGCCGCCGATCACGGCTACGAACGGCCGCTTGGGGCTGGCCAGCGCCTGGTCGATGACCTCGACCTCGCGCTGGAGCAGCAGGCCGGCCACGGCTGGCAGATGGTGGGCTACGCCCTCCGTGGAGGCGTGGGCGCGATGGGCCGTGCCGAAGGCATCGTTCACGAACACGTCCGCCAGCCCGGCCAGTTGCTCGGCAAACTTGGGGTCGTTCTTCTCCTCTTCCGGATGGAATCGGACGTTCTCCAGCAGGGCAACCTGGCCGGGCTTCAGCGCGGAGATGGCCTTCTCCACCTCGGCGCCAACGGACTCCTGAAGGTACTCGACGGGTGTGGCCAGTAGCTCGTTCAGCCGCTCCGCCACCGGCGCCATGCGCAGCTTCTCAACCACCTTGCCATCGGGCCGCCCGAGATGGGAGATCAACGCCGTTTTGGCGCCCTGCTCCATCAGGTACTCAATGGTTGGCAACGAGGCTCGGATGCGGGTATCGTCGGTAATCCGCCCGCCTTCCAGAGGGACGTTGAAATCAACGCGGACGAGAACGCGCTTGCCTTTGACCTCGACGTCCTTGAGCGACTTCTTGGCGATGCGCTACCTCGCAGCAGCCGCGGCCAGCTCTTCAGTGGCGCCCGCTTGGCCCTTGGCGACCATGGCCGTGATGTCCGAGACGCGGCAAGCGTACCCCCACTCGTTGTCATACCAGGCCGCCACGCGGGCCATATTGCCGTCGACGACCTGCGTCGAGAGCGCATCCACGACGGATGAGAAGGTCGTGCCCTTGAAGTCCATCGAGACGACGGGCTCTTCGACCACGTCCAGGATGCCTTTCATGCGGCCCTGGCCGGCGCGCTTCATGGCCTCATGGATGTCGTCCTTGGTGACGTCCTTCTCGAGGTCGACCACGAAGTCGACGATCGAAACCGTGGGTGTGGGCACGCGATAGGCGATGCCGTCGAACTTGCCGCGCACCTCCGGGATGACCAAAGCCACGGCTTTGGCCGCGCCGGTGGCGGCGGGCACGATGTTCAGCCCGGCCGCGCGGGCATCCCGCAGGTCCTTGCTGGCCAGGTCGAGCAGCTTCTGAGTGTTGGTGTAGGAGTGGACGGTGCTCATCAGGCCGTGCTTGATGCCGAAATTGTCGAGCAGCACCTTGACCACCGGCGCCAGGCCATTGGTGGTGCACGAGGCATTGGAAATGATGTTGTGCTGTGCCGGGTCGTACTTCTCGTCGTTCACGCCGAGCACGATGGTGATGTCCTCGTCCTTGGCCGGAGCGGAGATGATCACCTTCTTGGCGCCCGCCTCGAGGTGCTTGGCGGCATCGGCCCGAGCCGTGCCGAAGCCGGTGGACTCGATCACGACATCGACGCCGACCTTGTCCCAGCCCAGCTGAGCCCAATCACGCTGCGACAGCACCTGGATGCGCCGGCCGTTCACTACGAGCGCATCGCTCTGGGCCTCGACAGTTCCCGGAAAGCGGCCGTAGTTGGAGTCGTACTTCAGCATGTGCGCGTTGGTAGGGGTGTCCACCAGGTCGTTGATGGCGACGATCTCGACGTCGGGATGGCGCTCGAGCAGCGCTTTAAAGGCCTGGCGACCGATGCGCCCAAAGCCGTTGATGCCGACCTTCATGTTCATGGGGAGCACGTCCTCCTCAAAAGTGGTGTTGGGGACCGCGAAACCATTCTAAGGCTAGCGTGAGGCCCGTCTGGTATGTGTGCTCGAATTCTGGAATGCGCTCATCGCGGTCCAGCACGGCCGGCGGCAGGTTGTAGCGCCGTGCCAGGTCCGCGACGCCATCGATGAAGACGTCCACAGCCGCGGGAATCTCTTCCAGGCGTAGATCACGGTACTCCAAGGCACCGACCATCTTAGTGGCGCTGACGCTGGTGCTGGCGGTGGCGGTGGGGACGCGGCTGGGGCGGCTGGACCTGATCGAGTTCAAGGCCGACGAGGCGCAGGTGGCTGGGCTGGCGCTGGACGCGGCGCACGGACTATGGCCGGCGGCGAGCATCGCGACCTCGAATGGCGTGGACAACCCGCCGCTGCCGTTGTACCTGTTCGCGCTGCCAGCGTTGTTCACGAGGGATCCGGCGTGGCTGGCAGCGGCCAGCGGTCTGCTGGACGTGCTGGCGGTGCTGCTGGTGTTCGTGATCGGACGGCGCTACTTCGGCGGCCGCGCGGGGCTGGCCGGCGCCGCTTTCTACGCCGCGGCAGCCTATCCGGCGCTGTTCGCCCGCAAGCTGGCCGGCCCCTACCTCCAGCCCTTCTTCGCCGCCCTCCTACTGTGGTGCCTGCTGGCCATCGCCACGGCATCCCCTCTCCCGCCGAAGCGGGAGAGGGCTAGGGTGAGGGAACCCGGGAGGTGGTTGTGGGCGGCGGCCGTGCTGGCTCTGGGCGCACTGGTTCAGATCCATTTGGGGGCGCTGCTGCTCGCGCCGGTACTGGCGGTGCTGCTGGCGCTCGACGTGTGGCGGAGGCGGAGCTGGGGCCAGGTGGCGCCGGTGCTCGTCGGGCTGGCGCTGGTGGCGGCGCTGTTCGCGCCGTATTTGGCCTACGAGACGGGCCGGCGGCCGAACTTCCTGGCGATCGTCGGAGGCGCCGCGCAGGGGACGGCGGCCTGGAGCGGCGAGGCGTTCGCGTTGCTGTGGGTGGCGCTCACTTCGCCGGCCTACGGGGATCTCACCGGTTCACTGGCGGGCTTGTTCGGCGCCGAAAGCTGGCCGGCGAGGTACGTCACACTGCTGAGCGGCGTCGCCGCCGTGGGCGGGCTGCTGGTGACGCTGCGGCGCTGCCGAGATCGCCGCTACGCGACGCTGGCAGTACTCGTGCTGCTGCCGCTGATGCTCACCCTCAGGCACGGGGCCGGCCTGCAGATCCACTATTTCGCCTTCCTGCTGCCGGCGGCCTTCCTGCTGGCGGGCATCGGCTTCGACGCGCTGCTCAGCATGCTGCCGGCTCTGCGTGCCCCGGGCTTCGTCGCCTTGGCGCTGCTGCTGGCGACGCAGACCATTAACTTCCGGCATTTCACTGAATTTCTGGAGCGGCACTCGCTGCCGGATGCTTACGGACTGCCGCTGAGCTATCAGCAGCGGCTGTTCGAGGAGGCCTCTGCATTCGCGGGCGGCCAGCGTCTGCTCGTGGCCAGCAGCGGGCGCGATCAGGCCGAGACGGCTCGATACTTCCTGCGGGGCCTGGCTAACAGTGAGGTGGAAGCCGACTCGGGCCTGCTCCTGCCCAAGGGGGGCGGTGTGTATGTCGCTTTCAGCCGAGGAACGGCCGCGGCGCACGCCTTAGAGGTGGCGCTCGCGCCCGCATATGTGGAGCCGCTGCCCGGTGGGCGATTGCAGGCGGCCATCTACCAGCTGCCGGCGGACGCATTGGGATCGATCACGCAAGGCATGGGGCTCAGGCCGGTTGCGACGGACTGGAGCAACGGCATGCGCCTGGTGGGTGTGTCCGCCCCACGATCGCTGCCGGCCCAATTGGCGGCGGCGTGGCAGGTGACGGCGCCGGTGGCCGGCAGCACGATCGTGTTCAACCAGCTGCTGGACGACGATGGCCGGCAGTGGTTCGACCGCGACGCGGTGCCCGTCGAGGGCTCAGAGTGGCTGCCGGGGGATGGGCTAATCACGCTCACGTCGGCGGCTTTCGCCTCTAATGCGCCTCGGCAGGAGTACTGGTGGTCGCTAGGGCTGTACCAGGAGGAAGGGCGGCGAGTGGCGCTTCCGGATGGCGCTCTGCAGCTGCGGGTGGCGCGGCTGAAGGGGGGCATGCCGTCGCCTCCTTCGGCCGGCCTAAGGTCCGTGGACGCCGTGTTCGGCGGGGCTATCCGGCTGCAGGGCTACGCGCTGTCGGCGGGCGAGGTCACGCTGCAGTGGGCCTGCCTGGCGCCGGTGGACCGGGACTTCACGGTGTTCGTCCACGCCCTCGGCGCGAGCGGCGCAGTCGGCGCCCAGGCTGACGCGCAACCAGACCACTATCCGACTTCGCTCTGGGATCCGGGGGAAACGATTGTGGACCATCACGCTCTGACCATTCCGGCTGGCGCGCAGCTCGAGGTCGGGCTGTACGACCTGACGACGGGTACGCGGCTTAAGCTGGCGGATGGCTCGGATCACGTGACGCTGGGTGCCCTCACCTAGCCTCTTCCAGTCCTACGCGGACGGCGAACGTGGGAGAGGAACTAAGCGGCGGCGCGGTAGATGGCCAGGAGATCGTCCAGGGGGTAGCGGTCGCTAGCGAGGGGCTCGGCGGCGGCCCGCAGCTGGTCGTCGGTGAGGTGGTAGGCGCTGAGGTGCTGGGGTAGGCCCAGCTTGCGGATCAGGGCGTACACGGCGTCCGCGGCGGCGGAGGCGAGCTCAACGGCTGGGGCGCTGGGGCGGGCGGCGGCCATGGGCGGCGCGAGACGGGCGAGGCGCTCGGCTTCGCTTCGGGCGCGATAGCGCATGACGTGCGGCAGCAGCAGGCAGGAGGTGACGCCGTGGGGGATGCCGTACGGCGAGCCGATCTGCTTGCCCAGCATGTGGCTCAGACCACCTGCGGCCTGGGGCAGGCTGTACGACAGCCAGGCGGCTATTTGGTTCTCGGTGCGGACCTCGAGGGCGCCGGGGCGGGCCTTGGCCTGCGGCAGCGAGGCGAACAGCCGGCGGACGGCTTCCAGCGCCAGCGTGTCGGAGTAGGGGTGCTCGCCAGATTCCAGGATCGTCTCGACGGCGTGGTCGAGGGCACGGATGCCGGTCGAGAGCCACAGCCCGAGCGGCGTGTGCAGGGTCAGCTCGGCGTCGTAGATGACAGCGCTGGGCGTGAGCCGTGGATCGCGCTTGCCACCCTTGCGGCCGGCTTGGTCGGTGACGCCCGCGGAGGGCGCCAGCTCGGCCGCCGAAAGCGTTGTCGGAACGGCCACGTGAGGCGTGCCGCCCAGCTCGAAGGCCACCATTTTGGCTGCATCGATGGGGCTGCCGCCGCCGATGCTCAGCACGCCATCGGGCTGCGCGGCTCGCGCCGCCTCAATCGCGCACTCGACCTGCTTCTCGGGCGCGTGCTGGCCGATGACGGCCGGCTCGCCCACGAAATCACGGCCGGCGGCCTTGACCAGGCGGGTCATGACGGACTGGCTGGCGGCCACCGATCTTGTCGTGACTACGAAGGGCTTGCGGACGCCGAGCCGGTCCAGCTCTTCGGCCAGCCGCTCCAGCGAGCGCGGGCCCCAGCAGATGGTCGGAGGATTGACGTAGCGGAAGACGCCGCCCATCGATCCATCGTAGCCCGCGTCGCCGCGTCGCGTACCCTAATCTCGTGAAGACGCTCGTTGCTGCTGTTCTGTCCGGTCTCTTCCTGCTGGCGGCGTGCGGCGGATCCGCGGCGCCAGCGCCATCGTCAGCCGCGGCCGCGGCTGACGATGGCGCTGCCAAGCCGGCTGGCGGCAGCATCACGATCTATGGCGCGCTGACGACAGAGAACGGCGACGCATTCGCGAAGGCCTTTCAGGCCGCGTCACCCGGCAGCAGCGTGCAGGTGGTGGCGGCCGGATCGGGAGCGCTGATGTCGCGCATCGTGGCCGAGCAGAAGGCAGGCGGCGTGAAGGCTGACGTGATCCTGCTGGCCGATCCCACGGCCATGGACGGGCTGGTGGCCGATGGCGTGACAACCGCCTACGAGCCCAAGGACGCGGCCAAGCTGCCAAACAGCTTGCGCGGCACTGGCTGGGTGGGCGCCTTCACCTTCAACAACGTGATCCTCAGCCGCAAGGGCTTGGCCTCGCCGCCCAAGGATTGGAGCGATCTCAACAACCAGGCGTATAAGGGCGCGATCGAGATTGGCGATCCCGCGTACTCGGGCACGACCCTGGCGATGGTGGCGGCCCTCAGCGACAAGCTGGGCTGGGACTATTTCCGAGGCCTCAAGAGCTTCGACGCCCGCGCCGTGCAGAGCACCAACACGGTGGGCACGGACGTGGCCGGCGGCCAGATGCAGGTCGGCATCTCGCTCGACTCGGTCGGCCGCGATCTGCTCAAGAAGGGCTCGCCGGTGGACATGGTCTGGCCTGGCAGCGGCGCCATCCCGGTACCCGCGCCGGTGGCACTGGTGAAGGGCCGCGACTCGGCCGCGGCCAAGGCCTTCGTGGACTGGCTCATCTCGGCCGACGGCCAGGTGACGTCGGTGAAGCTGGGTTACGCCCCTGCCTACGGCCAGAGCGAGGCGGTGCCGGCCGGGACCAAGACCATCGACGTGAACTGGCCCCAGCTGCAGCGGGATCGCGACAAGGTGCTCCAGACGTTCAAGTCGATTTTTGGGTAACGCGATCGAAGTAGCGGTTGGCGCCGGGAGCTAGGCGCTGGTGCAGATCGCGAAACAGGGCGGCAGCCTCCAGGCCCAGCCAGTCGCGCGGGAGCAGATCGTCCGGCAAGCCTGGATCCAGGAAGGGAAAGCGGCGGTAGCCGCCGATCAGGCGGAAACGCGCCAGCAGGCACTCGCGATCACTCAGACCGGCTACTTCACAGAAGGGCTGGAAAGTGTTGATGAAGTCCGCGTAGCGGGCGTTGAGGTCTTGCAGGTCCCAGCAGCGGGCGGCCAGCGCGCGATCGTCGCCGGGCCACACATGCTCGGCGCGGAAGACCGTCATCTGGTGGTCGAGCCCATGGCGGCGGGCGATTGCGGCCAGCTCGTCCTGGCGATCGTGCGGCGAGACGAACACGCCGCTGCCCAGGCCGCCGAAGCCCAGCCAGCTCAGCTCGCCGCGCAGCCGGTCTCGCAGCTCGCGCCGAGCCTCCGGAATGGTGTACGTGAGCATTACCCAGCGGCCGTCCCACTCGCGCTCCGGGCCGCGCATGATGCGCTCGCGCCCGCGGTCGATCAGCTCGCGGCCAGCGTCGGTCAGGCCGTAGTGGCTGCGCGTGCCGGCCCGCCGGGCGCCCAGCCAACCGTCGCGCTGCAGCCGCAGCAACGCCGAGCGAATGGCCCGCTCGGTCAGGTCGAACTCAGCGGCCAGCGCGATAATGTGTCCTGTCCATAGCTCGCGATCACTATGCTCGACGTAGTCGCCAAACAGGTCGAACAGCCAAGATCGGGGCTTGACCGCGGTTAGGGCCATTGCTATGATGCATATTACCAACGACCGTTGAAAATGTGAAGCGAGGAGCGATCGATGGCATTTACCGACAAGATCGAAACCAAAGACGTCGAGAACATGGATGAGGAGTACCAGCACCTCCTCAAGCGCATCCTGGCCATCCAGGCGGACTGCGAGATCGGTGGGCCGCACCTGTATGTGGAAGACATCCTGCTGAAGGCGCCAACTGCCAACGAGCAGCTGATCGTGGCCCGCACGGCGGCCGAGGAGATCGACCACTTCCGGAAGATGTCGAAGCTGGCCAACGAGCTCGGCGTGGACACCAGCTATCTCCTGCGGCGTTCCAACCAGGAGCGCTACGTGGAGGCCTTCCGGGGCAAGATCACGACCTGGGAGGACTACGCCATCTTCGGCTTCCTGATCGACCGGGTGGGCCGCTATCAGCTGGACGAGTTCGCCGACTGCAGCTACAAGCCGCTGGCGCGCATCCTGCCGCCGGTGCTGAAGGAAGAGGAGGGCCACGTCGGCCATGGCGAGAACCTCACCGCCGGAATGGCACAGAGCGAGGATCCGGAGCAGCGCAAGCGCATCCAGGAATCACTGAACCGCTGGTACCCGCAGGGGCTCGATATGTTCGGCATGTCCGAGTCACGCCGATCGGAGCGGTTCGTGTACTGGGGCATCAAGCACCGCAATAACGAGCAGGCTAGACAAGACTACGTCAACGAAGTGAACCCGATGATCGAGAAGATGGGCCTGCAGGTGCCCGACCCGAAGGTAGGCCGGCACTACTACTAGGAGCTTCCCCTACCAGTTCAGGATGGTGGCGTCCATGACCTCATCGATGAGGTCCTTGCAGTCCAGAACCGTCTTCTTGAGCGCTTCCTGATCCTCGCGGTGGGCCATGCCCCACTGGACCGCGGACTGGAGCGCCTCGACGACCTGCAGCAGATGGGCGTCGACCTCTTCGAGCTTGGGATCAGCCATGCTGGTTGTACCTCCGGGAGCGTTAAACCTGAGGTTCCAGTCTACCAGCGACAGCCCGGATGTGAGCCGGAGTGGAGCCGCAGCAAGCGCCGATGACGTTGACGCCGAGCGCGGCCATGTCGGCCGCCCAGGCGGCCAGTTCTTGGGGGCTGACGGCGTAGGCGCCATCGCGGGGTAGGCCCAGATTGGGCTTGGCGATCAGGCGGGCGTTGGGCGCGGCGCGGCGGAGCTCGGTGAGGACCGGCCGGGCGGCCTCGGGCCCGAAGCCGCACCCATAACCGAAGGCATCCAGACCAAGCGGCTCGATTCGCCGAACGACCTCGGCGGGCTTGAGCCCGTCGAGCCAGCCAGCGGCGTCGAAGCTGAGCGTGCCCCATAGGGGCCGCTCGCTCACCTTGCGGATCGCGGCCACGGCCGCTTCCAGGGATGTCAGCGAGGTGACAGTTTCCAGGATGAGGACGTCGGCTCCGGCAAGCGCTTCGATGAGCGCGGGCGTGGCAAGCGGCTGCGCGGCGAGACAGCCGGCCACTAAGATTCCCTCTCCCGCCGCGGCCACCGCCTCTTGCGCGATCTGAACCCCGGCCGCCGCCTCCTCAGGCGACGCCCCAAGCGTATTGGTCACCAGCAGCCGAGCGCCGGCCGCCACGTACTCGCGGTGGAGCGCCACCACGAGGTCGGGGGCGAGCAGGTTCAACCGGCAAGGCGCCTCGCGCGCGCCGGACCGCGCCAGCAGCTCGCCTCCGGGGCCCCCGCCGAGTTTACCGAGGCGGGGTATAAGCTCGGTGGCCATCGCGCCATCCGCCAGCAGCATCGCTAGGACTGTAGCTGCCGCCAAACCAAAACAGCCGCCCGCCACGAGGGCGAGCGGCTGTTACCCCTAACGAGTTAGCGGTAGCTGGTCGAGCGGCTGGTGAGGCGCTCGCGAGTGTAGCAGTCGCTGCAGTACACCGGGCGGCCCTCGGTGGGCTTGAACGGCACCTGCGCGGGCTTGCCGCAGCTGCTGCACGTCACGTCCACCATCTCGCGGCGACCGCCGGAGAAACCGCCCGAGGGGCGGTCACCACTG
>DATGVV010000211.1:0-4256 GCA_035299885.1 Chloroflexota bacterium
GAGGACAGAGCGGCTCAACTTCCCGACGACTCACCCTCTGTACGGCACCGGACCGTCGCCGCGCGAGGCCGACGCCATCCTGGTGCTGGAGACGCCGGCGCCGTGGATCCCCGGCCAGAACTCGCCGAACGCGGACGCGAAGATCGTGTGGGTGGATCCCGACCCGGTGGAGAGCCGCTACAAGACGGTGGAGTTCTGCGCCGACATGTGGCTGCCGGTCACTGCTGAGGCCGCGGCGAACGCCATCTACGAGGCGGCCAAAGGCCTGCTGACCAAGTCCGACCTGGATCGCATCGAGGAGAGGCGGGCACGGCTGGCCGATCGCAAGCGGACGCTGCAGGTTGCGGCCGAGCAGGCGGCGGAACAGGCCGGGCAGCGCCGGCCCATCCATCCACTGTGGGTGACCTACCAGTTCGGCAAGATCCTGGAGCCCGACGCGATCGTGGTGGACGACACCATAGGGGCGCTGGACTACAACTATCACCGGCGGGCGGAGCCGGGCACCTATTTCAAGAGCGGTGGATCGTGCGGCGGCTTCGGATCGGGCGCGGCTTTCGGGGCCAAGATCGCCCGGCCCGATCGGGACGTGGTGATGGCGACGGGGGACGGCTACTTCATGTTCGGCGTGCCGCTGCCGGCGCTGTGGAGCGCGAGCCACTACAAGGCGCCATTCCTGACGGTGGTGTACGTCAACAAGTCGTACTCCACAGGCACGCTGAACCTCGCCGACACCTACCCCGAGGGCGCGGCAGTAGCGGCTGGGGACTACGAGGGCGGGATGTTCGACCCGCCGCCGAATTTCGCCAAGCTGGCAGAGGCCGGGAACGGCTATGGCGAGCTGGTTTCGGATCCCGATCAGGTCGGGCCGGCTCTCAAGCGCGGATTGGAGCAGACGCGAAAGGGCACGCCGGCCGTGATAGCCGTGGACCTGCCGACGCTGATCGAGGAAAGGCAATTCCTCTCCCATCGGAATGCTGAGTTCGGGAGATAGAAATAATGAGCGACGACGGTTCTCTTAAGAAATTCACCGTCCGCCCCCAGCTGCTGGAGAGCGGCAAGCAGAGCACCAGGCTGGTGCGCAACCGAGACGTCAGCTGCTCCGTGCAGGTGGTGGCCAGCGGCGGCGAGACCAACCTTCACGCCCACTCGGCCGCCGACGAGATCTGGTACGTGCTGGCGGGCGAGGCGACGTTCTACGGCGAGGGAGACGAGGTGGTAGCCAAGCTGGGCCGCAACGAAGGCCTTCTCATCCCACACGGCGCGCCGTATTGGTTCGAGAGCTCGCAGCCGGAGAACCTGGTCATCCTGCGCTTCGGCGCGAAGATCGAGAGCGCCGGACCGGACAAGCGCATCGACTACGGCAAGCGGCAGTACATCATCGCTCACGGCGTCGAGGGCGGCGAGGAGGCGCAGGTCGCCGAGGGCAAGCAGCCCTGGCCAGTGAAGGTGCTCGAGGGCAAGTTCTTTGGGGACGCCTGTTCCTCTCCCATCGCAATGGGAGAGGCTAGGTGAGGGTACCTGGAGCGCCGGCAGCACTGGCAGCGATTCTGCTGGTTGCATGCGGCGGCACGGCGGCGCCCGGGGCCAGCCCGGCAAGCGCCGCCGGCGCCAAGCCGGCCGCGTCGGCATCCGGCAAGGCGCTGACGAAGATCGTGGAGTCGCTCCCGACACGCGACTTTGGGTATCTATCTTCGGTGCTGGCGCAGGACAAGGGCTTCTTTGCCGAAGGTGGGCTGCAGGTCGAGCTGCCGGTGATGGCCTCGCAGGCGTCGATCCCGGCGCTGACGAACAAGCAGATCCAGTTCGCGCCGCACGGGTCGGCTGAGCGGGCGGCCTACCAGGGCGCGCCGCTGAAGGGCATCTGGTACGCGTGGCAGTTCAACACCTTCTACGCTGTGGCAGCCAAAGAGGTCAAAACCTACAAGGATCTGAAGGGCAAGGTGCTGTCGATCGCGTCACCAGGCAGCAGCGAGGACGTCATCGTCCACTTGCTGCTCAAGCGCGAAGGCATCTCACCGTCCGACGTGAGCATCGTGCCGCTGGGCGGTGGGCCGCAGCGCGCTCAGGCGCTGATCGGCGGCCAGGTCCAGTTCACGCTCGGTAATCCCGACATTGCCGTTGACCTGGAGCAGAAGGGCTTCACCATGCTCGGCCCCGTAGCCGACATCCTACCCGTGCCATGGTCCGGGTTTGCGGTGCATGAGGACACGCTCAAGGAGCAGCCCGAGATGGTTAAGGCCTGGCTCCGCGCCCAAACCAAGGCGCTGCAGTTCATCAAGCAGAACCCTAAGGAGACAGCAGCCATCGCGGCCAGACAGTTCCAGCTGTCGGACGCGGTGGCGGAGAAAGCGGTGGGCTTGGTCCAGGCAGCGATCAGCGACGACGATCCGGGCGGGCTGACGGAGCAGGGCATGATCCTCAACACGCAGGTGGACCTGGACGCCGTCAAGCTCAACGCGGACCCGCTGGAGCTTGGCAAGAAGGTCAATGACGTGGCCCTGCTGCGGCAGGTGCAGCGGGAGCTGGGCATCCGCTGCAGCAAGGGCTACCAGTGCCAGTAGGCCGCTAGCTCAGGCTCGCAGGCCGCGCTCCCGCAGGAGTGGGACCACGTGAGCGTCGAACTTCCTCAAACCCTGGAGGTAGTCCGGGAACGAGAACAGCATGCCGTCGAAGTCGCCGTTGACGGCCATGTCCTCAATGAAATCGGCTATGCGCTGAGGCCCGCCGATGAGCGGAAAGCTGTGGTAGAAGACGGGCCGCGGAAAGCGCTGCTCCAGGATCTCGCGGCCGCGGGCTAGCCGGTCTCCGCCGGTGTAGTCGGGGTCGTAGACATTGGTGACGGTCTCCAGGTCGACGCCTTCCTTATAGTGCTGCAGGATACGCTGCGCGTCCTCGTCGGTCTCGCCCTGAATGAGCGTCACGTGGGCTTGGGTCTTGACGCTGCGACCGCTCTCGCGGGCCAGCTGCTTGAGCTGCTTGCTGGTGGCGTTCTTGCGCTCGTCGGCGCGGACGAAGGCCTCGTCGCACTGCTCCGCCACGAACCGGAAACCGCCCTCGGATGAAGTGGCGTAGATGATCGACGGCCAGGGCTGCTGGACCGGACGGGGGTTGGAGGCGTAGCCCTGGATGCTGAAGTACTTGCCGCTGAAATCGAGCGGCTCGCCAGACCACAGCCGCTTCACGATGGTCAACCACTCGTCGATGTAGTCGTGCCGGTAGGACTCGAAGTCATCCGGATAGAGGCCCATGCGCGTGTATTCCGTGTCTGAGCTGACGATGTTGATGCCCAGCCGGCCGCCGGAGATGTCGTCCAGCGTGACCGCCATCTTGGCCACGATGGTGGGGTGAACCAGGATAGGCGCGACTGACGCCACCAGCCGCAAACGGGTGGTGACGGCGGCAAGAGCTGCCATGAGCGTGAAGGACTCGATGCTGAAGTCCCAGAAGCGGATTGCCCCGCCAAAGCCGCTCCACTTGGCCATGGAGAACACGTAGTCGAAGCCGATCTCTTCCGCCAGCTGGGCGATGCCCTTGTTGAGCTCGAAGGTGGGCATGTACTGAGGCGAAGCGCTGGACATGATCCAGCCGTTGTTGCCAACGGGCAGGAAGACGCCCAGTTTGAACTTGCTGTCGCTCACCCGAACGGCGCCTGCGCCTCCTCGGCTGACTTGATCTCCGCGAACCAGTCGCCCATCGACGGCAGCGCAGCCTGGTGCAGCTCCTCGTTGCGGGCGTAGCACGCGTCCGACACGACCACGTTCTCGAAATCGCGGCTGTGCGCCTCGCGGACGGTGGATTCCACCGCCCGGCCGGTCGAGGTGCCGGTGAAGAGCAGGCTCCTAGCGCCAAGGCCCCGCAGGATAATCTCCAGGTCAGTCCCGTAGAAGGCGCCGGTGCGCCGCTTGACGACGACGAAGTCACCGGCCCGCGGTCGCAGCTCGTCGATGACCTGGCTGCCGGGATCGTCCTCTTTGAGGTTGTGGCGCTGCCGAGCCGGCGAGTGCGGATGCGCATCGACGTAGGAGTCGCGGTAGCAGACGCGGGAATAGACGATCGGGATCTCCTTTCGCCTGGCCCAGTCGATGAGGCCGGCGATAGTCTGGACGACGCGGGCCATGCGCTCGTCGCCGGCGTGGGTGACCTTCACGCCATCGTTTTGCATGTCCAGCACCAGGAGCGCGGCGGCCGGTGCGGGCATGCCGCACACTCTATCAGCAAGGCTGTACGATACCGCTCATGTCGCGTCTCCGGTTCGT
>DATGVV010000212.1:0-2118 GCA_035299885.1 Chloroflexota bacterium
AAGATCGCAGACGGCACCACCCAGATGCGCGTCAGCTCCATCTTTTGTCGGTCCAGCAGGCAAAAGACATAAACGAACTTCGAACTCGACGGGACGTGGTCCCGGTGCAATCGCACGGTGCCCCCGATCCGGTGATTGCGATTGATCTCGAGTGCGCATTTGATCTGGAGGTAGATGTCCTTGAAACCTCCAGCGAGATCAATAACGATGTCCTTCCCGTCTACATCAGTAAATGGGCGGTAGGAAGTGAGCTTGCCGGCGGCACCGATGAGCGCGTAGGCCGCCACCAGCGCCTCAGCCACAGCTCCCCACAGCTTGTCGTTTCGGTGCAGCTTCTGTGAAGGGGTCATTCCTGCCAAGCAACGTAACGGCCTACTCGTGGGTTGCCTGCGCCAGAACGCGCGAGGCCACCCAGCCGGATCCCTCGAGCAGGAGGACCGACGTGATGATCAGCGCCCCACCGACATACTGCAGCGGACTCGCCAGCTCGCCCAGGATGATCACGGCCAGCAGCACGGTGCTCGCCGGCTCGAATGTGCTCAGAATGGCGGCGCGTGATGGCCCGACCAGGCGCAGGCCAAGGATAAAGGTCAGCACCGGGATGGTCGTGCCCACCAGCGCAAAGCTTCCGATCAGTCCCGCGCGCGGAGCGGTCCATGCGACCGCGAGCTGGCCGGTGGCAGCGGCATAGGTCCCCCAGACCAGCGCGGCCGACGTCATAATCGTCGCCGTTGCTGAAACTGGTGGAAGGCCGGGAAGCAGGCGGCTTCCAAAGAGGATGTAACCTGAGTAAAATGCGGCGGAGCCGAGCCCGAGCACGATGCCGATCGCTGGCGCGGCATGGAGCTGGGCCTCGACCACGAGCAGCGTGCCGAAAAACGCAAGACCGCAGGCGGCCAGCTTCACCCAGCTGAGCAATTCGCGGAAGAGAAGGGCCGCGAGCAAGGTGACGACGACCGGAAACGTATAGAGCAGTAGCGCGTTCGTCGATGCCGGGATGAAATGCAGCGCGCTGAAATAACTGCCCGACTGTCCGACGTACCCGGCGCCGCCCATGATGGCAAGTCCGATCAGGCTGCGGCGTGGCGGCAACGGTTCCCGGATCACGGTCGCCGCCGCCCACAGCAACACAGCCGCGAGCGCGAACCGATAGCTCAGGAGCTGCGGAGTCGTGAGCCCAAGACGGTAGGCGAGTTTGCCGAAGACGCCCAGGGTGCCGAAGCAGACGGCGGAACCAATGACGAGCGCCACGCCCACTGCATTTCCATTCCTGACGGGCGCGGGCACCGGGCCATTTTAGAAAGCGGCTGCTACTGGACGAGAACGGGAACGTAGGCAAGGGCAAGAGGGTTGTAGTTCTCGACCACGCCGGTGGCGCCCTTGATGGTGATGGTATAGGCGAGGACCTGGCCGTACCCGTAACCGGACGGCGACCCTCCGAGGGCCACATTGTCGTTCGGCGCCAGCATGGCGCCGTTGATGCTGATGCTGCCACCGCCGTTGATCGAGACCACGTTGCTACCAAGACCGATCTGTTTGGCGCAGACCTGTGAGCTACAGCCGGAACCGGACATGCTGCTCTGAGTGGTGAAGTTCCAGCCGTCCCCGGCATGGTTTGGGTCGACGAACAAGGAGACATCATGGAATTTGGCTGTGGATGTCAGATAGATGTTCCCCCCACCGGAGATAGCCATCGTATTCACACTGCCCGATGTGCCGGCAGCCTGGGTGCAGTAGTAGTTTCCGCTGAGCAAGGGGTTCTGGTTGGTGCAGGAAGTCGCGTTGACATCCGAGCCCGCCGGCCAGAAGACGAGCAGGACCCCGAAATCCGCGTCGGTGGTGCAGTGAAAGTTGTTGGTGATACCCGGCCAGGAGACAACTGGAGTAATCGGCACGCTGTTGTTCGGAACGCTGCCTGTGAAGCCGCCACAGGCATTTGTCTTTGCCTGTTGGGGGCTGCAGGTGGGGAGGGTCTGGAGATAGCAGTCCCCAGTCTCGATCGTACCGCTACCGGCGACGTTCAGCCCGGCTGGACTGCTTGTGCCTTCAAAGAAGTACACGCCTGGTTGAAGGATCAGTGTCCCATTGACCTGGATGTTCCCGTACTTGGGGCCTAGC
>DATGVV010000213.1:0-3643 GCA_035299885.1 Chloroflexota bacterium
CCGGCTTGCCCGCCATGCGTGCGTAGCCGTCGGCCCCGCCGGTGCAGACGCCCTCGAACAGCCCCAGCACCGGCCGGATCGCCGGGCAGCGATCGAGCGCGGCCACCAGCGGCAGCTCGGTCGTCCCGGGATTGGCGAAGCAGACCTCGATGCCATGCTCCAGCGCGACCTGGAGCGCCGCTTCAGCACCTGTCACGGCTGCTAGGCCGTGACAGTGAGCGGGGCCAGCGAGTACGCCTGGCGAGCGGTCTCGGACAGGATCTTGCGATGGTCCTCCTCGCGGAGACCGGTCAGGTTGCGCCACTCCTCCAGGTTGCGGATGAAGCCGGCGTCGTCGGTCTCATGCGGGAAGTCGGACGCCAGGAACAGGTGGTCGGCGCCGATCAGCTTGATGGTCAGCGCCAGCGTGTGCTCGTAAGGCTCGGCTGAGAAGTAGATCTGGCAGTCGCGGATGTAGTCGCTGGGCTTCTTCTTGAGAGGCGACTTGCCGTTCGGCGACCACTTCTCGTCCATGCGGTCCATAAGGTACGGCACCCAGCCGCAGCCCGCCTCGAGGTAGCCGACCTTCAACCGCGGAAACGTCTCCAACACGCCCTCCCACATCATGCTCACCATCTCCACCATCTGGCCGACCGGGTGGTGGAGGATGACTTTGGGCTTGATGCCGGTCAGCAGATCGCGCCCGCGCGCCAGGTGCCCGCCGTGTACGCCGAGGAAGCAGCCCAGCCGCTCCGCCTCCTCGTACACCGGCCAGAAGGAACGGTCGCCCAGCGGCAGCCGCAAGCCGGTGGCCGGCAGCAGGGCGGCCGGCATGTCCAATTCGGAGTGAGCCCGCCGCAGCTCCTTGACCGCCTCGGGCACATTTTGCAGCGGGATCAGCGCGACACACTGCAGCCGTGGGCTGAAGTTCATGTAGCGATCGTGCGCCCAGCTGTTGTAGGCGCGGGCGAGATGCGCGGCCACGTCCGGGTCCTCGCACATGCCGAAGGCCAGCGCATCAGTGGGATAGATAACCGCCTGCTCGATGCCTGCCTTGTCGGCAAACGCCAGCCACTTTTCTGGCGTGGGATCCAGTCGGTAGGGCGAGTGCTGCTCGCCGGCCAGGAACACCCGCGTGCGGTTCTCAGTGGCCTGCCACGACGGGAACAGGCCATGCCCCCGGCCTACGATGGCCTCGCCGCGCAGCGGCGGATCCAGGTAGGCGATGATCTCGTCGGGCTGCTCGTCCAGGTGGCCGTCGGCGTCGACGATGGGCAGCATCATTTCGCTCCTGAGCTCTTGGTGACTTCCTCGGCTATCGAAGCGTCGACGACAGCCTTGGCGTCCAGGTTGGCCGCGGCCGTGTTGACGGCGGCGACGACCAGCAGGACGTTCTTCATGCCTTCGGGATCGACACCCGGCGGCACCTGCGCCACAGCGGCATAGAAGGACGCGCCAGGATCGGCAGCCATATTGGCGTCCCTACCGACCATGAAAGGCACCCACGCGCCAGTGACCACGTGGTAGCTGAAGCGGACCTTGGTCAGCCCGCTGGCCGCCGGTTTCGAGGCCGCGGCCGGAACGGAGGCAGGAGCCGAAGCCGGCGCTGCCGGCGACCCGGCGCAGGCGCTCAACAGCAGCGCGCAGCATGCGATGATTCCGACCCGGACGGTGTTGGACGTGTTGCTTGCTCGCCGGATGCGCATTGGGCAGAATCCTACGTCATGTCATCCTGAGCGGAGCGAAGGACCTTCCTCCGCGGCGGGCATCGGGAAGATTCTTCGCCCGCGGCTCAAATTGACGTGCTGGGGACTCCTGGCAGCTCTGGCGGCCTGCGGATCGCCGGCGCGCTCTCAGAAAGCGCTGGAGCCGGTAAATATCGCCTACAGCTCCGAAGGCACCATAGCCCAGATCACGCCTTTTGTGGCCGAGCGGAAGGGCTATTTTAAGGACTACGGCCTGACGGTCACCCGCCTGCTGGTGCAAGGCAACAGCCAATCGGCGGCGGCAATGGCGTCAGGCCAGGTGCAGGTGGCCAACTCCAGTCTGGAGGGCATCTTCAGCGCGGCTTTGCAGGGCGGCATCCAGCCACTGGTGCTCGCCACGCCGGAGCCGCGCTACGCCTACTCGATCGTCGCCACCAAAGAGATTCAGAGCGTGAAGGATCTGGTCGGCAAACCGGTGGCGGTGGGCACCGGCGGCGGCTCTGAGCTGGACTACGCCCTCAATGCCGAATTCGCCGCCCTGGGCTTGCCGCTGAAGTCCTACGTGCCGCTGCAAGCCGGCCCCAACCCGGTTCGCCTCGCGGCCCTGGAATCGGGCCGGGTGGTGGCCACGCTGCTGGATCCGCCGTACGACATGGCCATGGAGGCCAAAGGCTTCCACATCATTGCCAAGGTCTACCAGGACGTGAAACAGCCGGTCTCGGCCACCACGTTTTACTCGACGCGAGGCTATGCCGAGCAGCACCGGCCCGAGATGGTGGCCATGCTCAAGGCCATCGTCAAGTCCATCCGGTTCATGAAAGCCAACCCGGATGAGGCGAAGCAGATCCTGGCGGCGTGGACCAAGCTGGAGGATCCGAAGGGCCTCGATTACGCTTATCAGGCGTACTTCGGCGAGATGTTCACGGCCGAGCCGGTTCCGGCCTTGCAGGCGATCCAGACCAGCCTCGATAATGCTGCTGTCACGCGCGGCCAGAAGCCAGAGCTCAAGGCCGAGCAATTCACCGACGCCAGCTACGTCCAGCAAGCGCTCGACGAGCTCAAGAAGGAGGGCTAGATGGCAGGGCAATGGGTGCCCGGCGAGGGGATCGGCTTCTACGAGTGGACACACACCGGCGGGCAGGTCATTGGCAACCGGGACTTCTTTGGCGGCGGCGCCAATCGCGAACGCGGCGCCCGGCCCGCGGACGTGCCACTCGTCATCCAGGACTGCCCGCAGGTATTCCTGACTTCTCGGCCGCCAGGCAACGTCATCGAGCCGCACTTCCATGAGATGCCCCAGTACCAGGTCTTCTTCGAAGGCCACGGCCGCGTTGGTAAGCACCCGGTGCGGCCCATCACTGTCCACTACACCGATGCCTTCACGCCGTACGGGCCGATCGTGGCCTCCGAAGATGAGGGGCTGGCCTTCTACACCCTGCGCGGCAAGACCTCGAACAGCGGCGCCCACTACATGCCGCAATCCAGGCACCGCCTGGCGCGCAAGGCCGGCCGTGCCTTCACGGTGGAGGCCGAGGTTCGGGATCGCGCCGCGATGACTGCCGTGCAGCAGCTCATTCGACGCTGCGATGACGGCGTCGAGGCTACGCTTCTCTCCCTCGCCGCGGGAGATCACGTTCGGCCCGACGACAGCGGGCCCAATGGCGGACGCTTCTTGCTGGTCGTCTCCGGAGCGCTTGTGCAGGACGGCCAGGAGTTTGCGCGCCGATCGTGCATCTTCGTAGCGCCCGGCGAGGGCGCGCCAGAGCTGGCCGCCAGCTCGCGCGGAGCGCAGGTCCTCGCCCTGCAGTTCGCGCCCTACGCCGGCCGAGCCTCAGCGGGGCGCGTGAGCAGTTGGGTATCGGCTGGGAGAGTCTCGGCCGGCCGGAGATGCTGAGAATCCCCTCTTCCGCTAGCGGGAGAGCGAGAAGAGCTGCTCAGCGTTACCGTGCTTGATGGCT
>DATGVV010000214.1:0-2787 GCA_035299885.1 Chloroflexota bacterium
CATTGCCAAGCGAGAGTCCGGCGGCTCGCATGGCATGTCCACGCATTGGCCCTCGACATCGTATTTCCAGCCGTGAAACACGCACCGCAGGCCGTGCTCCTCATTGCGGCCCAGGAACAGCGAGGCCTTTCGGTGTGCACAGAACTCGTCGAGGAGACCCACCCGCCCGCTGGTGTCGCGGAAGCCGATGAGTGACTCGCCCAGCAGCTTGAGCCGCACTGGCGGGCAGTCGGCCTGCGGCACCTCCCACGACAGTAGGGCCGGCACCCAGTAGCGGCGCATGACGTTGCCCATCGGGGTTCCGGGGCCGGTCCTGGTTAGCAGCTCGTTCTCCTCTCGGGTCAGCACGTTGGTCCTCCTGTTTGGCTCTCAGCTAACCGCTGCGAAGGTTTCCTTGCGTAGCTTAGGCATGACCTCGCTCGCAAACAGGCGCTGTGAGCGCTGGGCCTGTCCAAAGGGAATACCGCCAAAATAGAAGGTGCAGTCCGCTTGGGTGAGGCCCATCATGTCGCGAGCGCGCTCCAGCGACTGCACTGCCTCATCCGGCGTGCCGGCGATGACTCTGCACTCATCCACCATGCGGTCGATGTCCAACATGTCCCGGTCCACGCGGGATCGCTCGGCCGCTTCCGGAGCCGCCATGTGCGCCTCAGCCCGTTCGATCGTGTGGGTAGTTGCGGCCATGTAGCGCCGCAGCGCTTTCTCAGCTATCTGCCGGGCCTTGCGGCTGTTATCGGACAGCACCACCTGATAGTGGCTCGATATCTCCCATTCGCCAGCCTTGTGCCCGGCGGCGAGCCATGCGTTGCGATACAGAGGCAGGAGCTCGACCAGCTGCTGCACGCCGCGATACGCTACCGTCAAAACCTTGTACCCGTGCCGGCCGGCCCATTCGAAGCTGGCCGGTGTTGCACCGACTGACAGCCACACTGGCGGATGCGGCCGCTGCTGCTGTGGAGGCGGCCAGACCTCGATGTTGTCGAAGTTGTAGTACGTACCGTGGTGGCTGAAGGGCGCGCCCGACCAGGCCTTGAGAATCACCTCCAGCTCCTCCATCAACCGCTCCTGCGCGCCATCCCGAGGAATGCCCAGTGCCTCGTAATCGGCCACAACAAAGCCGCGGCCGACGCCCAGGTCCACTCGACCGTTAGAAATCAGATCGACCATCGCCAGCTGCTCGGCGATCTCAATCGGTTGATGCAGCGGCAGCACGATAACCGACGTTCCCAGCCGAACTCGCTTCGTCCGCTGAGCCAGCGCCGCCAGCATGATCGGCGGTGAAGGAATGATGCCGCCATAGGGATCGAAGTGATGCTCGTTGGCCCATAACGAATCGAAGCCTAGTTCCTCGCTGTCTGCAAGGAAATCCACGAACCGTCGGGTGAAATCGCCCACGCTGCCGTCGACGTCCGAGAAGTACGTCGGCAGGCAGAAGTGCCCGAATTTCAACAGACCCTCCTAGCCAAGTTGCCGCGGCAACTCTATCACCCGAAGGCCGTCGGATCGCCCTCGTCGAGGCTGATTGCGGCGGGTCGGGGCGTCGACTGGCTGCGACTCGACGGCGGCAACCGGCTCAAACGCCGGGCAGACGGTTCTCGGCAAGTCCCATCAGCTCGCTCCAGCCTTTCCAGAACTGGCGCAGGCGGTTGTCGTCGCCTCTGGTCCCCTCCGCAGCTGCGAGGCCGCGGGCGATGAGGCTTACCCGCATGCCTTTGGACCTCAACCCGTGCTGCTGCCCTTCCATGACCGCCTTGTCCTCGGGCCATTGCATCCTGAGCCATACGTCGAGGCTGCGCTGCCGGCTGACACGCTCGTTTGCGCTGTCACCGGCCACGCCAAGCACCCGGACGCCGAACATCGTCTTGTCATAGGCCAGCGGCGTCTGGACGAAGTACTCGACGACATTGCTGCGCGCCATGATGGTGAAGTCCGGGAAGATATTCATGACCCAGCCCGCGCCGGGCTCAAAGCCGGGCAGCGGATACTTCGACGTTTCCTGCCAGTCCGCGTCCGAGACCGCCTGCGCGTCCCAGTCCACCCACTGCATGGCGTGCCCGCAGCCGCCGTCGAAGAGTTGGTACGGCCGGACGGGGCTGCCCACTCGCAGGACCGAGTCATGGTGCACGAAGGCGACGTGGTAGCCGTCGCGGGCGTTCTCGGCGAACATCTTCCAGTTGGCTTCCAGCAGCCAGTCCTCGGCGTAGAAGATCTCCAGCTCAGCCCTGCTCAGTGGCTGCTCTAGGGCGGCCAGCAACTCCTCGCCGAGATCCTCATGAAGCCCAGGCGCTTGCTCATCCAGACACACGAAAACGAGGCCGTAGGCCGTCTCGCAGCGCACCGGGACTAGGCCGAAGTCCTCCTCACGGAAGCCGCAGTGGTCGTACGCCTGTTTGCCAGGCACGCCGATCAGCGCGCCATCCAGCGAGTACAGCCAGTGGTGGTACGGGCAGCGAAACTCCTGGCAGGCGCCGCTGCGTTCGCTCACTATCATGCTGCCGCGGTGCCTGCAGACGTTGTGGAAGGCCTTGATCCGGCCGGAGGTGGTCCGCACGGCGATGATCGGATCGGCTGCGATCTCGCGAGTGAGAAAGCACCCTGGCGCCGGGAGCTCGCTCTCGTGGCAGAAGAACAGCCACGTCCGGCGGAAGATGCGGTCCATCTCCAGCTCGAACGACTGCGCGGTATAGACGGAGTTATGGACCGTCCACAACGGATCGATGCTACTCGACCGTTCCGCGGTGCGGGGTCCTCAGGCCGGCGCCATGGCGTCACAGCCCTCCTTGTGTC
>DATGVV010000215.1:0-18745 GCA_035299885.1 Chloroflexota bacterium
CTACGAGGCTTTCCCGGACCAGCCTAACCACTTCACGGCAGGAGCGGCAGGAGACGGCCTGATCGCGGCGGCGGAGATCGGCGCGCTGGTTAGCGTCATGCCGATGAAGCTGCAGGTCATGCTCGGCTATGTGGTTCCGGACTCGGAGCACGGCTTCCGGAGCGCTGGGATTCAGGAGCTGGCAGTGCCGCACACTATCGTCGTCAACTCGAAGGGCCGGCGCTTCACCGACGAGTCCTTCTTCCAGGACACGCAGGCCCGTCTACGCGTGTTCGACGTCTACGCTCACCGCTACGCCAACCTGCCCTGCTACCTCATCTTCGACGCGCAGTTCGCCGCCAAAGGCTCGTTCTGCGGTCACGCACCCGGCGCGCCCATTCCTGACTGGGTGACCAGCGCGGCCACACCCGGCCAGCTGGCGGCCCGCCTCGGCATCGACCCTGACGGGCTCGAGTCCACGCTGGACACCTTCAACGTGAACGCCGCCACGGGTGAGGATCCCGACTTCCACCGCGGCGGCTTGAGCTGGGCACAGCTCGCGGGCGACAGCTCCAGCGGGGCCAATCCCAATCTCGGTACTGTCGAGCGGGAGCCGTTCTACGGAGTCGAGCTGCTGCCCAGCGGGACCGCCGCGGCCGGACTAGCGGCCGACGACCGCGGCCGCGTGCTGCACGTCCGCGGGCATGCCATTCCGGGCCTGTTCGCGGCTGGTAACGTGGCTACGTGCACGGAGTACGGCGCCGGCTTCCAAGCCGGTCTAACGCTGATGAGCGGCCTCGTCTTTGGGCGCCAGGCAGCCCTGACGGCGCTCAAGCAATGAAATAGCACGACCTAGCGGCCGCTGGCGATAGCCTCCAGGAGCGAGTTGTCGAACACCTGGGCCAGGTTGGCGTCCTTGGCCTTGGGGTTGTCGCTGAGCGCCAGGATGGTTTGCAGGCCCTCCAGGCTAACCCGCGGCATGTTGGGCCGGCTCCAAGCGGGCACCATGTAGTCGTAGGTGACCTTGGCGGCGGCGGCATCCGATTTGGTCCACTTCATGATCGTCTGCTCAACGGCAGCCTCATTGGCTGGGTCGATGCAGAACTTCCAGCTGTTGTAGTAGCCCTGCAGAAAGCGCCGGACCACGTCCGGCTTCGTCCTGAAGTAATCGCGCGTCACGGCGACGCCTGACTGCACGAACGGCGCGCCGAGATTGGGGCCGTTGACCAGCTCCTTCATGCCGCCCTTTTGCGCCACGACGGTCGTGGGCGGCGCAAAGATGCCGCCGGAAACGTCGCCTCGCTCGAGGATGGCCAGGATCGCTTCAGAAGTCCCGGCAGCCTGGCGCTTGACCTGTTTCTCGAGTCCAAAGTGCTGCAGGAAGATCTGGGCCGCGGCGTCAGTAGCTGACCCAGCGGCAGTGACGGCAATGGTCTTCCCGGCAAGGTCCTTGACGTCGTTGATGCCCTTGGCGCCATAAAGCGACACGACCGGGACATTTGTAACCGCGGCAATCATCACCAGCGGCGCGCCGGCCAGGTTAGCGGAGATCAGCTCATTCCCGCCCGGCACCCCAAATTGCACCTCGCCAGCCTGCATGGCAGGCGGCTGCTGCGGGCCAACCACCTGGCCAGCTTCCACGTCGAGGCCGTAGCGCTCAAAGAATTTCTGGTCGACGGCGACGTAGAGCACGCCCTGCGTGCCGGTCACTTGGGAATACGCGGCCCGAACCTTGGTTAGCCCGCTGCTGGGAGCGGTCGGATTGGAATCGGCGGCTGAGGCGCTGGCTGGCCGCTGCGAACCAGGAGCCGTTATGCCACCGCAGGCGCCCAGCATCAGGGTCAACACGCCTGTGAGGAAAAGCCGGGCGCCCATTCCTGCCGTGGGCGCCATGATAGACTACCCGCCACTCTTTCGGCAGGAGCGAATTCCTCGCTGCGTTCGAAATGACAGGCAGCGGCGCTCGAATTTCAATAGGAGTACGCATCATGTCCGAAACGATGATCCTCAGCCCGGCGTCGATAACACCGGTCGATCGTGGCGGCGGCGTTCGCACCTGGCCCCTGGTCACAGCCGGCCTGGGCGCCACGAATTTCCTCAACGGCATCACCGAATTCGATCCCGGCGCCTCGCTGCCGCTGCATTCACACAACTGTGAAGAGAGCGTGGTGGTGCTGGCAGGCAACGCGGGCTTCGAGTTCGAAGGCCAGGTGCGGGAGATGGCACCAAACGACACCACCTGGGTGCCCGCAGGCGTGGTGCACCGCTTCCTGAACCTGGGCAGCGCTCCTATGCGCATCCTGTGGACCTATGCGTCGACGGAGGCGACGCGGACAATCGCCTCCACCGGCGAAACACATCGCATCGCCTTCGAAGCCGCCCGGCGGTGAAGCGCTTCCCAGCGGCAGCCGTCCGCCGCTTCACCGCAAGCGTATTCGAGCACGCGGGACTGCCCGCCCCCGATGCCCAGCTGGTAGCTGAGCGCATGGTCGACGCCGACGTCAGCGGCGCCGACGGGCACGGCATCATCCGTGTACCGCAATACGTACGCAGGCTCAAGGCCGGCGGCTACAATCCGCGGCCGAACATTCAGGTCCAGCTGTCAGGCGAATCGACCGCGCTGGTAGACGGCGACAACGGCATGGGCCACCTGGTGATGACACGCGCGGCGAATACGGCCATCGAGCTCGCGGCGCGGACGGGCGCCAGCTGGGTTGGCATCCGCAACAGCAATCACGCCGGACCAGGCGCGGTGTACGCCACCATGCCGCTGGCCCACGACATGATCGGCATCTACTGCGCGGTGGCCAGCGCCAACCACATGGCGCCGTGGGGCGGCCGTGAGCGCCTGCTGGGGACGAATCCCATCGCCTTCGCCATCCCCGCTGGCGAGGAGCCGCCGGTGGTCCTTGATATGGCCACCAGCATCGTGTCCTTCGGAACCGTCAAGAAGTACGCCGTCCAAGGAAAATCCATGCCGGCCGATTGGATCCTGGACGACAACGGCCAGCCGATCACCGATGCCACCAAAGCCGGGCACGGACTGCTGCTGCCGGCCGGCGGCTACAAGGGCAGCGGCCTGGCGATCGTGCTGGGCTTGCTCGCCGGCGCGCTGAATGGGGCCTTATTCGGCGGCGACGTTATCGACTTCAATGCCGACGACGTCAGCGTCACTAACACGGGACATGCCATGTGCGCGCTGGAGGTCCGGCGGTTCATGCCGCCCGAACAGTTCAAGAAGCTGGTGGACGGGCACATCCGAGAAATCCGCGAGTCGGAGCGGCTGCCTGGCGTTGAGGCCATCTATGTGCCCGGCGAGCAGCGGCAGGCACGCATCCGGGAGCGCACGGCGCATGGCATTCCCATCCCGGACAACCTGGTCGCGCAGCTCAACGAGCTGGCTGAGGACCTGGGTGCAGAGCTGCTAGCGCAGGTTTAGCCCACGCCCAGGTAGCGCTGCTTGAGCTCGGCGCTGGCTTCCAGCTCAGCCGGCGAGCCGTGGTGGACGATGCAGCCGCGGTCGAGCAGGTAGATCTCGTCGGCCAGGCGAACGGCCAGAGCGAGGTTCTGCTCGACCAGCAGGATCGAGAGCTGCTCCTCTTTCAGGGCCAGCAAGCGGGTGCCGAGCTCCCGGATGAGCAGCGGTGCCAGGCCTTCGGAGGGCTCGTCCATGATCAGCAGATCGGGGTTGGTCATCAGCGCTCGGCCAATGGCCAGCATGGACTGCTCACCACCCGACAGCTGCCCCCCGCGATGGTGGGCGCGCTCCGCCAGCCGTGGGAACAGCTCGAACACGCGGTCCACGGTCCAGGGCGTATGGCCGTTGCGGCCCGGGCGCTGCACGATGTCCAGGTGCTCGAGCACGGTCAGGGATCGGAAGATGTGCCGTCCCTGGGGCACGTAGCCGATGCCGAGCCGAGCGATCTGGTGCGCCGCCAGCCTCAGCAGCTCAGTTTCGCCGTAGCGGACGCTGCCGGCGCCGACCGTTGGCGGCGCCAGAGCCATGATCGAGCGGATCAGGCTGGTTTTGCCCATGCCGTTGCGGCCCAGCACGGCCACCACGCGCTGCTTGGGGACGACCAGCGACACGCCTTCGAGCACCGGGGCCTGGCCATAGGCGCTGCACAGTCCGGCCACCTCCAATGCTGAGGTCACGCCGCCGGCGACCCCAGGTACACGTCCTGGACCACCTGATTGCGCCTGATCTCACCCGGATCGCCGGCGGCGATGACCCGGCCGTTGTGCAGGCATAGGACGTATTCGGCCAACGAGAGGGCCAGGTCCATGTCGTGCTCGATGAGGACCAGCGTCAGCTCGGGCGGCAGGCCCCGAATGATGTGGCCGATCAGGCCGCGTTCGGCGGTGGACAGGCCCGCGGCCGGCTCGTCGAGCAGCAGGACTTTGGGCTGCCAGACGAGGGCCAGGGCGAGCTCCAGTTGGCGCTGCTCGCCGTGCGATAGCGCTCGGGCTGAAACGCCGGCGGCACGCGTTAAGCCGACCTGCTCCAGCGCCTGGCGCACGCGCTCCAGTAACTGGCCTCGGCGCGGCACGAGGCGCAGCGGATGCCAGCGGTCGGCCCGCAGGCCATACACGGCGAGCAGCACATTCTGCTCGATGCTGAGGGCCGGGAACAGGTTCGTGATCTGGTAGGTGCGGCGCAGGCCCAGCGCCACCCGCCGCTGGGCAGGGGTCCGCGTGACGTCCTGCCCCAGCAGGCGGATGCTGCCGTGGGTGAGCGGCAGCTCGCCCGAGATCAGGTGGAACAGCGTGGTCTTACCAGCGCCATTCGGGCCGATGATGGCCAGCCGCCGTCCGACGGGGACCTCGGCCGTGACGCCGTCCACGGCCAGCAAGCCCCCGAAACGCTTGCTTAGGCCTTGCAGTTCGAGGGCATAGTCATTCATACGAGACTCCGGGTTCCCTCACCCTAACCCTCTCCCACCGCGGCGGGAGAGGGAATGATGGGCTACTTGGCGCTGGCAACCGGCTGCTGGCCTTTGATGCCTTGGAACTCGCGACTGTAGACCGGCTGCTTGAGATAGTCCTCCGGCTTGTAGGTCCAGAACTGAGAGACGTTCTCGTAGGTCTTGATGGGCACGTTCCACAGCTTGCCGTCAGGCCGCTTCTCCACCTTGCGAATGTAGATGTTGTAGACGGGATTGCCGTACTCGTCGAGCTTCAATGGGCCGAGGACGCTGTTGGGCAGCGTCAGCTTCTTGACCGCGTCGAGGAAGGCCTTCGAGTCCTCGAGCTTGCCGCCTACCTGTTCGCCCGACTTGGCGATCCATTCCGCCGCGCTGTACATGGCGCCGGCATAGTAGGACGGCAGCTGGTTGTATGCCTCCATGTAGGTCTTGACGAAATCCTGCGTGCTTTTGTCGTCGCGGCCCTCGGCCCAATGGCCCTCACTGATCACGCCCTCGGCTTCGGAGCCCATGCTGCGCAGCAGGCTGGCATCGGTCAGGACCTCGCCGCCCAGCAGCGGGAACTTGGTCTTGAAGCCGAAATCGCCCCACTGCTTCATGAAGCGCGGCGCATCGGCGCCCACCTGGAGGGCGAACACGGCGTCAGGCGATTTGCCCGGTATCTGCGTCAGGTACGAGGAGAAGTCGGGCGTGTTCAGCGGGTTCCAAAGCTGGGCCACGATCTGGCCGCCCTTGCCGGTGAAGGTCTGCGCGAAGCCGCCGCACTTCTCCTGCCCGAAGGCGTAATCGGTGCAGATGGTGACCACCTTCCGGTAGCCCTGGTCGTAGGCCCACTCGCCGAAGGGATGCGTGCCCTGGCTGCTGGTCCAGCCGGCAATGCGCACAACGTTGTCGATGCGATGGCGCTGCGTCAGATCGTCGGCCGAGACGATCGGCTCAAACGTCGGGATGCCGACGGTCTTGGCGTAGTCAGCCACGGCCAGCCCCTCGTTGGCCAGCAGCGGACCGATCAGGAACGTCACCTTGCGCTGCTCGACCAGCAGGTGGGCCTTGTTGAGGGCCACCGTCGGGTCGCTGGCGGTGTCCTCCTGGGCGGTTTGGACGGTCCGGCCGCTGATCGACGGATTCTGTTTCCAGTACAGGTTCCAGCCGTTGACCATGTCCTGGCCGCTGGCCGCGGCGTTGCCGGTGGTCGGGACCAGTAAGCCGGCCAGGATTCCCGCCGCCGCGGAGCCCGCCGGTTTGGCCGAAGCCGCTGCCGAGGCGGGTGCGGACGCCGCCGGCTTGGCCGAGGCCGAGGCGCTGGCCGGCGCCGAAGCCGCCGGTTTCGCCGCGCTCGCAGCCGGAGCGCTAGCTGGGGCTGATGTGCTCGACGCCGCCTGCGGCGGGGGCGGGCCGCACGCCACCATCGCGAGCGCCACGCTCGCCAGTAAGCTGAGCCGCCAGGTTGGGTGCTGCATAGGTCCTCCTTGTGGTGATGAAATTTCGGGCAAAGCCCACCAGGCCCTCGCGGGCGAACAGGATAACCGCCATGAAGATGAGGCCCATGATCGTAGGCCAGCGCGCCACGTAGATGCTCAGGATGTTCTTGATGAACACGATCAGCGCCGCGCCAACCACTGGCCCAAGCAGGCTGCCGGCGCCGCCGATGATGACCATCAGCACGGTGTCGGCCGAGGCTTGCAGCCCCACCGAGCCAGGACTGATGAAGTTGTTGTACCAGCCGAACAGCAGGCCGCTGACGCCGGCAAAGAAGCCGGAGATGAGGAACGCCAGCAGCTTGTGCGCGGTCACGTTGAAGCCGAGCGTGCGCATGCGCGATTCGCTCTCGCGGATGCCCTGCAGCGACAGGCCCAGGGGCGAGTGGACGATCAGCCACAGCAGCACCCAGCAGGCGGCGAAGACGAACAGTGCCAGGTAGTAGAACTCCCAGTAGCTGGCGGCGAAGGCTGGCCGCTCGATGCCCCGCAGACCATTCTCGGCGCCCGTCACCTGGTACCACTTGAAGGCGGCGCCCCAAACCAGCATGCCCTGCGCAAGCGTGATCATGGTGAAGTACACGCCCGTGGTGCGCACCGCCATCAGCCCGAACACCAGCGACACGACCACGGTGGCCAGCAGCGCCAGCCCAATGGCGGCGGCCATCGGCGCGTGGGCGCGCACGATGAAGAAGCCCAGCCCGTAGGCCGCCACACCCATCAGAGCGGCGTGGCCAAGCGGCATGAGCCCGAGGTAGCCGCCCAGCAGCCCCACGCTCATGGCCAGCAGGCCAAAGACGAACACCTGGGTAAACAGGCTCGTGTAGTAGGGCGACAGGATGTAGGGCAGCGCCAGGGCAATCAGACCGACGAGCACTGCCACGGCCCAGCCCAGCAGCTTCATGGAACCCTCTCCCCAGCCCTCTCCCGCCGTGGCAGGAGAGGGAGTAAGCACATCATGCTGGCCTGCCAAACAGACCGTAGGGCCGCCAGGTCAGGATGAGGGCCATCGGCAGGAAGATGGTGAAGTACGTGAACTCGGGCACGAAGACTTTGCCGAAGGCGTCGATCAGGCCGACCAGCAGGCTGCCAATGGCCGCGCCGGTCAGGCTGCCCGGCCCTCCGATGATCACCACCACCAGGCCGAACAGCAGGATCTCGAAGTCCGCGCCCGGATAGAGGGTCAGGAAGGCGCCGCCGAGCACGCCAGTGAGGCCGGCCAGGAAGGCGCCGAAGCAAAACATCCAGGTGAACAGCGCCTTCACGTTGATACCCATCGCCTCCAGCGTCTCGCGATCGTCCACGCCGGCACGGATCGTGGCCCCGATGCGTGTCCGCTCTTGCAGCAGCCAGATGGCAGCGCCAATGACCACGCCGACGCTCAGCACCACCAGCCGGAATAGCGGGTAGGTGACGCCGGCGAACTGGATCGACCTGCCGATCGCACCCGGGACGGCGATGTTGCGCGGATCGCCGCCCCAGATGGCCAGCGCAACGTCGCCCAGCGCGTACGCCAGGCCGATAGTCAGCAGCACCTCGGCCAGCGTGTCGCCGCGCAGCCGGCGCAGCAGCACGCGTTCCGTCAGCACGCCAAGCACGGCGATGGCGACTCCGGCGGCCAGCGCCGCCAGGAGGAAGTTCTTGGTGGCCAGCAGGACTGAGAGCCCGACGTAGCCGCCCACCAGGTAGAAGCCGCCGTGGGCCAGGTTCATGATGCGCATCAGCCCGTAGATCAGGGTGAAGCCGCTGGCCAGCATGAACAGCAGCGCGGCGAACGTCAGGCCGTTCAAGAACTGCAGGGCGCCGACTTCCAGGGTCACAGCATCACCTTGTTTACACGACGGCGAAGAATCGAGCGGGGGCGCCGTCCGCGCCCGCCAGCTTGTAAAAGGGCGCGTAGAACTCGAATCGCGGCTGATCCACCTGACCGAGGTTGGTGATCTGCTCCAGCATCGGGATGCCCGCGCCCAGCAGAATGCGGTGGCAGATGAACTCTTCCGACGTGAAGTTCGGCAGACGGGCGCAGTATTCTTCAAAGAAGTCGAAGCCGATCGCGCTGGGCTTGCGTGACACGATCCAGTCCGCTGCTTCCGATGTCAGGAAGGGCGACTTTGTGAAGAACTCGGGAAACTTGCCCCACATGTGGTCGGTCCAGCCGGTGCGGATGATCAGGATATCCCCTTCACGCACGTCCTTGGCGGCCTTCTCCAGGGCAGGCACGTCCACCGCCTCCTCGGCGCCGACGCGCGAGCAGTCCAGCAGCAGGGCCTCCCCCATGACCCGCTCCAGCGGGATCTCGGCCGTGGTCAGGCCGTCCTCGTAGCAATGCAGCGGCGAATCGATGTGGCTGCCCGTGTGCAGGCTCTGCGACACGGCGGTCACCTGCCAGAAGCCAGGCCCGCGGTGATAGCGCGTGAGGTCGACGGTGAGGTCGGTGGAAGGCGGGCTCTTGGTGTGCTCGTCCACCGTAACGGCCAGGTCCAGAATGCGGCGTGCCACAGCGCTACCGGAAGCCCGGCATCACCTCCTCGGCGAAGAGGCGCATGGAGCGCCGCGCCTTGGCCGGCTCGATGCCACCAAAGTTCATCCAGCACAGGACCTCGCCCACGCCGGCGCCGGCAAGCTCCGCGATCTTGCTCCGGACGGTGTCGGGCGAGCCGATGATCAGCGCCTTCTCGAGCAGGCTCTCCCAAGTGAGGGAGCCCATCCTTTCCACGGCCTGCATGGCATCGCGCTCGACGCTCTCGTCGAGCCCCTTGAGGCCGGCGGGGCTGATCGAGCGGCAGAAAGAATCCAGGTACCAGCGCTCCGGCGCCTCGGCCTCGGCGCGCGCTTCCGCGTCCGTCGGCGCGACGTAGACGTGCTTGCTCACCACCCAGCGCGCGAGCAGAGCGTCGATGGCGTGTTGTGGGTGGCCGCCTTCGCGCAGCGCCTCTTCGTAGGCTTCGCGCTGTTTCAGCAGCGCCGGCAGTGGCGTGAACAGGCCCGAGCTGAGCATGGCGTAGCCGTTGCGGCCGATCCACTGCGTGCTGGCCGGGCTGGTGACGGCAAAGGCCATCGGCGGGTGCGGTTTCGAGGCCGGCTTGGGATGGACGGGGATGCCATCGAACTGCCACAGCGTGCCCTGAAAGTCGACCCGGTCGCGCGTCCAAGCTTGCAGCAACACCTCCACGCCTTCCTCCAGGTATTCCCGGCTGCGCTCCTGGCGCACGCCGTGCCCCACGAACTCCAGCGGGCGATTGCCGCGACCCAGTCCCACGATGAGCCGGCCGTTGCTCAAGATGTCCAGCGTGGCCGTCTCCTCAGCCAGGCGCAGGGGATGGTGGAAGGGCAGGACGAACACCGCCAGGCCGATGTTCACCCGCTGCGTGCGAGCGGCCACGGTCGCGGCCAGCACGGCGGGCGCCGAGGACAGGCCGTAGTCGGCGTAGTGGTGCTCGGTGAGCCAGACGGAGTCGAACCCCAGCTCCTCGGAGAGGACCATCTGGTCGACTTCCTCTGCGACGATCTCCGAAATGGGCCGGCCGGGAACGGCCTGCAGGAAGTAGTAGGTGCCGAACCGCATCAGTCCGGCGGCCTCTGCGCGTTGTACCAGTCCACGATCTGGCCTCCCATGTAGAAGGCCGCGTCCGGCTGCTGCTTGAGCCAGCCGATCAGCTGGTCGAAATAGCCGATGCGGTGCGGCACGCCGGTGATGTACGGGTGGACGGAGACGGCCATCACGCGCGCGCTGCGCTCGCCCTCGCGCCTCAGCGTTTCGAACTGCAGCTGCGTGCGCTCCATCAGCTCAGGCGCACGGTGGTGCTGGATGAGATAGATCGGGATGTCGTTCAGCTCCACCGTGTACGGCACCGCTACCAGCCGGCCCGATTTGACCTGCATCAGGTAGGGCTGGTCATCGTTGACCCAGTCCGTGCAATATTCGATGCCCTCCTCCACCAGGAGGTCGGGCGTGTCCCAGGTCTCGTGCAGGCCAGGGCCCATCCAACCGCGCATTGGCCGGCCGGAGAAGCGCTCGATGGCTTCCTTCGTTCGGCGGATGACGGCGCGCTCGTCGGGCTCGACGTTCAGCACCCGCTGATGGTAGCCGTGGCCGATGATCTCCCAGCCGGCATCCACCATGGCCTGGACCACGCGCGGGTACTCCTCGCACATGGCTCCGTTGAGGTTGACAGTGGCCATGACCCCATGGCGGTCCAGCACCTCTTTGAGACGCCAGAAGCCAATCCGCAGCCCGTACTCGAACCAGCTGAAGTTGGGGATATCGGGGATCACCTGCACTCCTTGAGGCGCCGGCAGGACCGTGCGCGCCATGGGCTGATCGATGGGCCAGGTCTCGATATTGAGAACGATCCACACCGCTACTTTCTTGCCCTCTGGTAATCGGAACGGCGGCCGGTCAATAATTGCGGAGAATTCGGCTCGCGAACGGCGCTCAGCCATCGCCAGCCATCATAACCAGGAGCGAATCGTGGCATTGAGCACCATCGACATCCCCGATCCCGAAGTTGTCAAGACGTACCAGGGGCGAAGCCCCTATCGCGAGTTCCTCGCCACCGAGGGCATTCCGATCTACGAGGAGTACAGCGTCGACTGCAAGACCCTCACGCTGGAGCCGTGGCAGCGGCTGGGCGGCCTGGGCGCCTACGTCCACCTGACCGGGCGCAGCGACTATTTGAACGCCTATGTGCACGAGATTCCGGCTGGCGGCCAGACGAAGGTCGAGCAGCACGTGTTCGAGAAGCTGGTCTACGTCGTCTCGGGCCGAGGCTCGACTTCGATTGAGACGCCCAGCGGGCGCAAGCACGTCTTCGAGTGGGGCGAGGGGGCGGCTTTTGGCATTCCGCTCAACGCCAAGCACCAGTATTTCAACGGCTCCGGCTCAGAGCCCGCCCGGGTGATGGCTGTCAGCACTGCGCCGCTGACGATCGGCCTGTATCACAATAATCTCGACTTCGTCTTTGCTAACCCTTGCCAATTCCCGCAACGTTTTGGCGACGAGCGCTACTTCACGGGCGAAGGCGAATTCCGGCCTGTCAGCGCCGGCCGCCACCAATGGGAGACCAACTTTGTGCCCGACATGAACGCCCTCGACCTACCGAGCTGGCTGGAACGTGGGGCCGGTGGCAGCAGCATCACCCTGACCTTCGCCGAGAGCGTGATGCACTCGCACATCTCGCACTTCGACGCCGGCACCTATAAGAAGGGGCACTTCCACAACGCCGGGGCGCACATCATTCTCGTCAGCGGCCACGGCTACAGCTTGCTGTGGCTAGAGGGCCAGGATCCGCTGCACACTGTCCGTGTCGACTGGAAGCCGGGCGTCTTCTTCGCTCCGCCCGACGGGCCGACCTACCATCAGCACTTCAACACCTCGCCGGGCCCGGCGAGGTACCTGGTGTTCGGCCCTTTCAGCAGCCGGCGCTACCACGTCATGGAGAGCGCCCGCTCCAAGGACGTGGCCGACGTCTCGGCCAAAGAAGGCGGCATCCAGGTCGAATATGAGGACGAGGATCCTCGCATCCTGGAGCTCTTCGAGGAGGAATGCGCCAAGCAGGGCGTGCCGTGCAAGATGCGCGAGTTCTTGGGCCGCTAGTCGGGGTCCCCGCCGAGTTCATCGAGGCGGGGTGTTCTAGTGGCTGGCTAGGACCGGCTCCAGCTCAGGAATTTCGCCGGCTGCCCATTTCGGATCGATGTGCTGCCACGTCCGCAGGACAGCCTCGATCTTGTCGGCATCGCGGCTGCAGCCCGCTTCGAGCGGCCGGTATGTGACGTCCTGCAGGGTGACCTGACCGCCGTACTTGGCTCGCTCCAGCTGCAGCTCGAGACTCACGTTGGAGCTCGGATCGCGAAAGACGTTGATGGCCGGCTCGTGGCCAGATTGCACGCGCTTGAGCTGATCTAGCAGCATCTTGCGGAACAAGATGACGCCTTCGTCGGACTTGCCGAGCTTCTCCAGGTTGCGCTCCGCGATCGGACCTTGCGACACCCAGCACGTGTAGTCCTGGTTGAAGACGTGGTTCACCAGCAGCCGATCATTCTCATCCCGCAGCGGCACCCAACGGCTGGGGATGCTGTCCTGTTTCGGCGCATCGAAGCCGGGCGCAGGCCGCCAGGTATAGACCGAGAAATGGAGCGTGCGGTTGTCGTCGATTGGGACTCGGAACTGGACGATGTTGGCCAGGGGATTGCCGACGACGAGCACGTTCGGAAATAGGATCGGATGGCCAATCCGCCACTCGTCGTGCTCCTCGGTATTGCCAATCGTCAGCCGGCGCTTGATGATGCCGTATTCGAAGACGTCGAAACCGATCTTCTGATGCCGGGGCTGGTACTCGCCTAGCTCAGGCTCTTCACCGGCCATGATCTGGGCGAAATAGGAGCCGGAGTAGTTGTGCAGCCACTCTAGGTGAACCGGATCGAGTGAATTCTCCTGGGCTTGCAGCCAATTGCAGGGCAGCTCGGTAATGGCGATGTCGCGCACCGCGTTGTCATAGACCAGCGGCGCCCAACGCGGCAGCAGCGGCGCCGGCTCCGGGCCCAGATAGGCGAATACCAGGCCCGCCAGCTCTTCGACCCTGTAGCCGCGGATGCCGCACTTCTCGCGGAAGCGGTCCTCAGGATGGGTCGTATCCTCGAACGGCTGCTCGAGGCAGCGCCCGCTGTGGTCAAATTTCCAGCCGTGATACTGGCAGCGGATGCCGTCGTTTTCGACGACGCCGTAGGCCAGGCTGGCGCGCCTATGCGAGCAATGGCCTTCTACCAGCCCGAGCCGTCCCTGCCGATCGCGGAACACCACCAGCTTCTCGCCCAGGATCTCCACTTCCTTGGTCCGGAAGGGACTGGCTGCCAAGTCCTGCACCGAGCACACCGGCTGCCAGTAGTAGCGCATGAGCTGCCCCATCGGCATGCCTGGGCCGACCTGGGTCAGCAGCTCGTTGTCCCTGATGCTCAGCATCTTGCTTGAGTAGCTTAATCCGTCGGCGGCGGCGCGTTGAGGACCAGCCAGTACAGTTCCAGCTGCTTCACGGCACCGATGAACTGACCAAAGTCGATGGGCTTGCGTACGTAGCTGTTGGCGCCCAGGCTGTACCCCTCCACCAGGTCCTGCTCCTCCTTTGAAGATGTCAGGATGACGACCGGCAGGAGCTTCGTGCGCTCGTTTGCGCGCAGCCGGCGAAGCACCTCCAGGCCGTCGATCTTCGGCAGCTTCAGGTCCAGGAGGACGACCTGCGGCAACGCGTTGTCGTCACCAAGGAGATAGTCCAAGGCTTCCGGCCCGTCTCTGGCCACCGTCAGGTCGTTCAGAATATTGTTCTCGCGCAGTGCGACGCGAGTGAGCTCTTCGTCATCCGGGTTGTCCTCCACCAGAAGGATGCTCTTGTTGTTACGGACTGCCATGTGGCTTCTTCTCCCCTTCGCGCAAGCTGATGTAAAACGTGGCGCCCTCACCCACATCGCCTTGGGCCCAGACCTCGCCACCATGGCGGCGGATGATGCGCTGCACCGTGGCCAGGCCAATGCCGTTGCCCTCGAACTCAGTTGGCCGGTGCAGACGCTGAAAAGCGCCGAACAGCTTATCGACGTAGGCCATATCGAAGCCCGCGCCGTTATCGCGCACAAAAAAGGCCGGGCGCCCCTTGTTCGTAGCCTTGCCGAACTCGATGCGCGCTGCCGGCTCTTTGCTGGTGAACTTCCAAGCGTTGCGCAGGAGGTTCTCCAGGGCTCCCCGAAGTAAACGGGCATCGCCCCGAACCACCAGGCCATCCTGGATTTCGAACGTCACTTCGCGGGTTGGCTCCGCGGCCAGCAGATCGTCGGCGATGCCGCGGACTAAGGCACTCAGATCGACCGCTTCGCGGCGCAGCTCGGCGCGGGTGATGCGCGACAGGTTCAACAGATCATCGATGAGCTGACCCATACGCTGGCTGGCGGCGGAGATACGGTCCAGGTAGTCGCGGCCCTGGTCGTCGACCGCGTCACGATAGCTGCGGGCCAGGATGCGGCTGAAGCCGTCGATCGCCCGCAGCGGAGCCCGCAAGTCATGCGAGACCGAGTAGGCGAAGCTGACAAGCTCCTCATTGGAGGCCTGCAGCTCGGCAGTGCGCTCCAACACACGCTGCTCGAGCTCCGCGTTCAGAGCGCGGATGGCCGCCTCATTCATCTTGCGAGCCTCGATGTCGCGGAAGGCGAGCACCAGCCCAACGAGCTTGCCGTGCAGGACGATGGGCGAGGCGGAGTAGCTGACCGGGACCATGAGCCCGTCTTTGGTGGTGAACACGTCGTCCTCGACCTTGATGGTCTTGCCGGTGCGCAGCACAACCAGGATGGGGCAGTCCTCCACCGGCAGGGGGCTGCCGTCTTCGCGCTGGAAGTGGGCCGTGGCGTGGAGGTCGTGGCCTTCGAGCTCGGCCTGGGTCCAACCCAGCAGCTCTTCGGCGGCGGGATTCATATAGGTAAGCCGGCCGCTGCTGTCGAGCACAGACACGCCCTCGCCTAGACTGAGGTTCACTGCCTCGGCTTCCGCCCGCCGCTGCTCCGACTCCTCATACAGCCGCGCAATCTCGATTGCCGGCCCCACCTGGGCGCCAAACACCGACAGCAGCTGCGTCTGGCGGACGTTAAAGGGCGTTGGCGTGTAGTTGTGCACGACCATCGCGCCCACCGGCTGGTCGTTGACCAGCAGCGGCACGCCCAGAGCGGTCCGAACGCCGGCCGCGACCACCTCTGGCCAGGCGTGCTCCCAGGAGGGGTAGTCGTCAACCAGCAGCGGCTCGCGGCTGGCGAACACATTGCACACGATCGACTCGCCGGGCCGGGCCATCCATTCGTCGATGGCGGGCGCCACGGCCTCCTCGCGAGCCAGGCAGCGGAGCAGCTCCGTGCGCGGGTTCCAGACCCACAAATGCGCCGCGTCAGCGGGCAGCAGCGTGCGCGCGTGGCCAACCGCCATGCTGGCGATGCGGGCAAGGTTCAGGTCGCCAGCGATGGCCACCGAGAGCTGGTGGAGCGCCTCGAGCGCGTCCGCGTGCAGGGCCTGGGTCGCTGGCGGCTGGCGATAGCCTGCGCTCACGCCCCCCACTATGCCACCGACCGGCCAAGCAGTCGAGGAAGGCACCCCTAATGGATGGCCCATAGCTCCTAGCGAGGCAGCGTGTTACGATGCCGCTCAATAGATCGAGCGAGCAGGAGGCATCCACATGGCCAAGATCCGGCACATTGCCATTCGCGCCGAGGATCCCGACGCAACCGCCAAGATGTTTGTTGAGGTGTTCGGGCTCGAGTTCATCCAGAAAAGGGCGCACGGCCCGGTTGATCTCTCTGACGGCGACGTCAACATCACCGTGCTGCCGATGAACATCGGCGCTGAAGGCCGGCAGGTCCGGAAGGGCTACGAGCACATCGGCTTCACCGTGGAGGATGAGGACGAGACCCGCGGCCGGCTGCTGGAGCGCGGCGCCAAGGAGCTGAACCCGGTGCGGCTCGGCGAGGCGTACTACGAATCGAAGTTCATGTCCGCCGAGGGCCTGGTGATCGACGTCGGCCACTGGAAGGGCGCCAGCCCGATCGACAAGGAAGCCGTCGGGGCCGCCAAGAACTAGCGCAGGCTAGAATGCGGCCCAATGGCCGATCTTCAGCTGAGCCTCGTGATGGGGCCGAATCCGCGCTCCACGCCGGTGCTCGATGGCGTCGTCCGACCCGAGGGCATCGAGTTCACGGCGACGCGTATGCATCCGTCGGAGATCTTCTGGCGGCAGCTGGCGTTCCAAGACTTCGATGTTTCAGAGATGTCCATGTCGTCGCTGCTAATGGCGACGGCCCATGGCAATCGCGACTGGGTGGGGCTCCCTATATTTACCTCCCGCACCTTCTTCCACACGTGGGCCTGGGTTCGCGTCGCGGCAGGCATTGAGCGACCGGAGGACCTGAAGGGCAAACGCGTCGGAGTGCCCGAGTACCAGCAGACGGCGGCGCTGTGGTCGCGCGGTGCGCTGAAGCACGAGTGGGGCGTCGAGCCGGAGGATATGGACTGGTACATGGAGCGGCCACCGGAGCGGAGCCATGGCGGCGCCACCGGCTTCAAGCCGCCGGCCAGTATCAAATTCCAGTACATTCCCGAAAACAAGAACATCGGCTCGATGCTGGCATCGGGTGAACTGGATGCGACGCTGCTGTACGTAGCGAACGCCAACCTGGTGGACCGCAGCCGGCTGCGGTTGGAGGACGACTCACGTTTCCGGCTCCTGTTCCCGGATCCCGTAGCCGAGGGCCGGCGCTATTACGACAAAGCCGGGCTGTTTCCGATCAATCATGGGATGGTCGTGCGGCGTTCCATTGCGGAGACACATCCTTGGGCGGTACTCAATATTTTCAACGCGTTTCAGCAAGCCAAGCAGCATTCGCTGCAGGCACTGCGCGAGCTCACGGAGCCGTACGTGCGTTTGGGGCTGCTGGGCAATGATGCTGCAAGCGGGCTGGCCCAGGACGCCTTCCCCTACGGCGTCAAATCCAATCGCAAGGTGCTGGAGACCATCGCCCAGTATTCCCACGAGCAGGGCCTGACGCCGCGAATCATGGACCTAGGCGAAATCTTCGCGCCCGCCACCATGGACCTCTAATGCTGACCGCCGAAGACAACGAGCTCCTGGCCCGGATCGGCCCGGGCGCCATGATGGGCGACGTCTTTCGCCAGTACTGGCTGCCGCTGCTGTTGTCGAGCGAGCTGCCGGACCCCGACGGTTCGCCGCTGCGCGTGCGCGTCCTTGGCGAGGACCTGGTGGCCTTCCGCGACTCGAGCGGCCAAGTCGGCCTGCTGGCCGCCAACTGCGCCCATCGCGGCGCCTCGCTGTTCTTCGGCCGCAACGAAGAGTGCGGCCTGCGCTGCGTGTACCACGGGTGGAAGTACGACGTGACCGGCGCGTGCGTGGACATGCCCAACGAGCCGCCGGAGAGCAATTTCAAGGAGAAGGTCCACCAGCGGGCCTATCCCTGCAGCGAGCGCAACGGCCTGATCTGGACCTACATGGGCCCGCTGGCCGACCCGCCCCATCTGCCCGCGCTTGAGTGGAATATGGTCCCCGCGGACCAGCGCTACATGTCCAAGCGCTATGAGGAGTGCAACTGGGCGCAGGCGCTAGAGGGCGGCATTGACTCCAGCCACTCGTCTTTCCTGCACAGCTCGCTGAAGCTGGACGACTACGACGAGGACTACCACCGGGGCATCCAGGTCAAGACGGCCGACAAGCACCCACGCTTCGAGGTGGTGGACACCGACTATGGCGAGCTGGTGGCGGCGCGGCGCACAGCGGACGAGGAGCACTACTACTGGCGCATCACGCAGTTCCTGATGCCCGCGTACACCATGCTGCCGCCCTATGGCAGCCAGCCCATGAGCAGCCATTTCTGGCTGCCGATCGACGACTACACGACCATGGCCTGGACCATCACCTGGCATCCTACCCGCCCTCTGAACGAAGATGAGCTGGACCGCATGGCCAAGGGCTGGGGTTTGCACGTGGGCCTGGATATGCTGCAGCCGGGCGACCCGGCCAAACCGGGCAGCGAATGGAAGCCGATCGCCTGTGCCGAGAATGATTACCTGATCGATTGGGAGAAGCAGAAGAAGGAAGTCTTCTCCGGGCTGCCCTGGATCGCCATGCAGGACCAGGCGCTGCAGGAGAGCATGGGCCCGGTCTACGACCGCACCAACGAGCACCTGGGTGTGGCCGACACCGGCATCATCCAGGTCCGGCGCCGCTGGTTGCAAGCGGCTAAGGAACTGCGGCACCGGGGCGTCACCCCCCCTGGGGCTGCTAATCCCGAGTCGTACCAGGTGCGGGCGGCGGCCGTGATTCTGCCCAAGGAGGCGGTCTGGGTAGAGGCCGCCGCGGAGCACCTCACGGCCCGCCAAGGCGTCCACCTACCCTCGGCGTGACCGCCGGCTACCGGACTAACGCCGATCTCATTGCCGAGATCCTGCGGGAGGCGGGCGTGCGCTATGCGGCCGGCATCCCGAGCGGCCAGGTGCTGGCCATCATCGAGGCCATGCGCCGGGCGGGCATCGAGTTCGTGCTGGTCAGCCACGAAGGGGCGGCCGGCTTCATGGCCGACGTCATCGGCCGCGTCTCGGGCGTGCCCGGCGTCGGTGTGGCGACCGTCGGGCCCGGCGCAACCAACCTGACAACCGGCATCGGCAACGCCCTTCTTGATCGCTCACCGGCGCTAGCCATCACCGGCCAAGTGCCCTGCGCCCAGCTGCAGCGCCGTGTGCAGATGCGCGTGGACCACCAGGCGCTGTACCGGCCGCTGACCAAAGCCTCTTATCAGCTGGGCGGAGGCTCCGTGGCCGCCACGGTCCGAAAG
>DATGVV010000216.1:0-3442 GCA_035299885.1 Chloroflexota bacterium
CTCTAGCGACCAACCCGGGGTCATCGGGCGGGCCACCCGACCCCTGCTCGGTCTTGCTCCGGATGGGGTTTACCGCGGCCAGCCGGTCACCCGACTGCCGGTGAGCTCTTACCTCGCCATTTCACCCTTACCTGCCTGACGGCGGGCGGTATGTTTCTGTGGCACTTTCCTGGGGTCACCCCCACTGGGCGTTACCCAGCATCCTGCCCTGTGGAGCTCGGACTTTCCTCGATCCCTCGCTTGCGCTCAGGACCGCGATTACCCGGCCTGCTTGGCAGTTGTAATTCTAGCGCGTCAAGCAGCCTAGCGGTTACGCTCGGTGCGGACGAACAACGTGGTGCCGGCGAGGATGAAGACCACGAACAGGCCAGCCATGATGGCGGCATTTAGGACCGGTGGGTCAAGCACGACTTTGTCGTAGTCCGGATTGCCGAGATAGAAGACGTTGCGCGCGAGATCAACCGCGTAGCGCAGGGGCGAGATGCGCGACAGGACCTCGAGAAACCAGGGCAGGACCTTCACCGGCGCAAAGACGCCCGCCAGGAAGAACTGCGGAAACATGATGAACGGGAACAGCTGCTGGACAGTGCGCTGGTCGCTGACGTTGGCCAGCAGCAGCAAGCCGAACGATCCTCCCATCAGGCAGATGACGATGGCCACCGGTATCAGGCTGAGGCTTCCGGCCAGCGTGAAGGGCACACGCAGCAGCAACCCGAAGATCACGATCGCGACGCCTTGCGCCAGCGAGACCAGCGATTCGCCCAGGATCTTGCCGAACACGATCGAGTAGCGGGAGATGGGCGAGACGAACATCTCCTGACTGAAGTCCGTCTGGCGGTCGCTCATGAGCGAGACGATGCCCATGGTAGAAGACTGGAACAGTGTCTGCGCGAAGACGCCGGTGAAGACAAACGTCATGAAGTTGTAGCCGGCGCTTTCGCCGAGGTTGGCTTGCAGCGAGCCGCCCAGCGCGCCCACAAAGACAAACGGAAAGATGAGCGTGCTGACCAGCCGCGGCCGGTCACGCAGAAACTTCAAGATGTCGCGGTAGGCAATGACCGCGATGGCGTTGAGCTCTCTCATTCCTCCTCGTGCCCCACGATCGCCAGGTACGCGTCCTCGAGCGATGGTGTGTGGGTCTCGACTGCCGTCAGCGGCGTGTCGATGGCCTTGAGCAGCTCGTGAACGGAGCGGCCACCTGCCCCCACCTTGAACAGCGGCGTCTCCTCGAAGGGGACAGCCAGCGCCAGCAGCTCCTGCCGGAGCTTGGGCCGGTCATCGGCGTCGATCAGCAGGTACTCCTGGACCAGGTCGGCCCGGACGCGGCTTGGGCTGCCTATGGACACCACCTGGCCGCGGTTGAGGATGCACACGGCGTCCGCGCCCTCGGCCTCCTCGATGTAGTGGGTGGTGAGGAACACAGTGGTGCCACTCTCCTTGCGGACGTCCCGGAGATAGCTCCACAGACTGCGACGGCTGAGCGGATCGAGACCGGAGGTGGGCTCGTCCAGGAACAGCACGCGCGGTCGGTGCACCAGGCTGCGAATGATCTCCAGCTTGCGCATCATGCCGCCGGAATAGGTCTTGACGGGCTTGAAGATTTCGTCACTAATGCCCACCAGCTCGGCTAGCTCCAGGAGCTGTTGGCGATAGTCAGCCGGCATGGTGCGGAACGAGGGTCGAAAGGGATAGAGGCCATAGAGCACGGCGTGGAAGCGCACGTTTTCCTCGGCGCTCAGGTTCACGTCGAGGCTCGGCCGCTGAAAGATGATGCCGACGTTGCGCCGCACCTGGCTGGCCTCGCGGACCACGTCGTGGCCGGCTACCTTCACCGTGCCGCTGCTGGGGAGCAGGGTGGTGGTCAGGATGGAGATGGTCGTGGTCTTGCCAGCGCCGTTAGGGCCAAGCAGGGCGAAGAAGCTGCCGGGCGCAACGCTGAAGGAGATGCCGTCCACCGCGTTCCGATCGGAGCGCTTGTAGCGCTTGACCAGGCCGTCAACCTGGATGATGGGAGCAGAATTCAGGATACAGAATTCAGAATACAGAATGGCGTTGGATGACGGTTGAATTTGGGAGCGGGCTGCAAGCGGTGCTCCAGGAAGGGGGCGCTCGTGGCGCGGTGGTCATCAGCCATGGCGCCGGGCGTGGGCTGGACACGCCGCTCCTGGAGAAGACTGCCGAGCGGCTGGCCGCCGATGGCTTCACGGTCCTTCGCTGGAACTTTGGATATCTGGGCGAGAAGCGGGCGCCATCGGCGGGCAGCAAGCGCGAGAAGGCTGAGCTGGAGCAAGCCATCGACTTCATGAAAAGCCGCTCCCAGGCGCCCCTGATTCTGATGGGCAAGTCCTTCGGCGCACGCGTGTCGTCGTATGTGGCCGCGGGCCGCGACGACGTCCACGCACTGGTGTTCTACGGCTTGCCGCTGCACGGCATGGGCAGGAACGCCAAGCCGCGCGATTGGTCCCACATGAGCGAGATCAAAGCGACCATGCTGTTCATCACCGGCGACCGCGACCAGCTGTGCGGGCTCGAGCACCTGCGCGAGGTGCAGGCGCTGTTGCGCGTACCGTACACGTCAGAGGTCGTGCCGGGCGACTCGTTCAAGCCGCGATCGGAAGACGCGGCGATCGACATCGCCGTGCGCTGGCTAAACGAGCGCTTCTAAGCGCATTTCCTTGATCGTTGCCTCAAAGGCTTTGAGCGTGAGGGCGATCTGCTCGTGGTCCGAGACGTAGCTGGTGAAGCCGCCGCCCCGGAAAAAGTGAACGCCATGGTTGAGCAGACCCATCTCCAGGTGCTGGGCGATCTTGGACGCGGGCCCCGCTTTGAGGGTGGCGTCGGGCAGGTTCGGGCGGCGGACGTCGCCCTGGCCGACCTCCGGGCACTCGACGCCCAGCGCGATGTGGAATACGGAGCTCTCGCCGTACGCGCAACCGGGCACGTCCAAGCGGCACAGGATGTCGTTCATGCCGCGGCGCAGCTCCGTGGCCAGTTCGTCAGCCTTGTGCTGCACCGCCGGGTTTTTCACCACCTCCAAGCAGGCGCAGCCGGCCGCGGCCGACAGCGGATTGGCATTGAACGTGCCCTGGTGGATGATCTTGCGCTCGCGATCCTCGAATGAAATCAGCTGCATGATGTCGCGCCTGCCGGCGAGGGCCCCGCCCGGCAGGCCGCCGGACACGATCTTGGCCAGGGTGGTCAGATCGGGAATCACGCCCAGCAGCTGCTGGATGCCGCCGGGCGACCAGCGAAAGCCCGACACGACTTCGTCGAAGATGAGCAGCAGGTCGTGCTCGGTGGCCAGCAAGCGGAGACCGGCCAGGAAGCCCTCCGGCAGCGGCACCGCCGCCCAGCCGGCGCCGCTGGGCTCCACGATGATCGCGGCGACGTCGCTGTCACGTGCCAGGGCGGCTCGGACGGCCTCGAGGTCGACGGGCGCCAG
>DATGVV010000217.1:0-2832 GCA_035299885.1 Chloroflexota bacterium
GGGCTTGCGCGGCGGCTGCAGCTAAGGCGGCGGCTCGGGCGCTCGTGCACCAGCAGCCGCAGCGCGAGGTAACCATCCGGCTGCCCATCGGCAAGGACGTGACGTTCGCCATACAGCGCTGCGAAATCGGGCCGGACGACGCCCTGTGCTCGGTCATCAAGGATGCCGGTGACGATCCCGACGTCACCCATGGCGCTGAGATCTGCGCCCGCGTGCGGCGCGGTGCCGCATTCGAGCTGGCGGGTGGCGAGGGCGTGGGCACGGTGACCAAAGTTGGGCTGGGATTGGAGGTCGGCGGGCCGGCCATCAACCCGGTGCCGCGCCAGATGATCGCCGAATCCGTGGCAGAGGTCACGAGCGAGCCGCTGCGGGTGGAAATCTCGGTGCCCCGAGGCGGAGACATGGCCAAGAAGACGCTGAACGGCCGCTTGGGCATCGTGGGCGGCATCTCGATCCTGGGCACGACCGGCATCGTGCGGCCGTACTCCACCTCCTCGTGGCGGGCCAGTGTCGAGCAAGCGATCGACGTGGCCGCCGCGAACGGCGTGCGCGAGGTGGTGCTGAGCACTGGCGGGCGGAGCGAGAAGTTTAGCCGCAAGCTGTTCCCGCATCTGCCTGACTTGGCGTTCGTGGAGATGGGCGAGTTCACTGGTCACGCGCTCAAGCGCTGCGCGCTGCGCGGCATCGAGCGGGCGACGCTGGCCGGAATGATCGGCAAGCTGTCCAAGATCGCCCAGGGGCACTTCATGACGCATGTGGCGGGGAACCAGGTCGATCCCAACTTCCTGGCATCTCTGGCCCTGGAAGCTGGCGCCACGCCGGAGCTGGCCGACGGCATCCGCAATGCCAACACGGCCCGCCACGTCCAGGAGATGGCGCAGCCGGCGGGGCTGCCTGGTTTGTTTGAGCTCATCTGCCGCCGCGCCTCCGAGCGCTCGCGCCAGCTCGTCCGTGGCAAAGTGGCCGTGGAGACGGTGATGTTCGATTTCGACGGCAATCTACTGGGGCGAGGATGACACAGCGATCCCCTCTCCCGTCGCGACGGGAGAGGGCTAGGGTGAGGGAGCCTGAGGCAGTGACGGTGGTTGGCCTCACCCCCGGCGCAAAGATCAGCTCCGAAGCATGCGGGCTCATTGAACAAGCCGACGTCGTGGCTGGCGGCAAGCGGCAGCTGGCTGCCTTCGAGCATGCGCACGCTGAGCGGATCCTGCTCGCCGCCGACATCGACGACAGCGTACGAGCCATTCGGCGAGCGACCGCCGACGGGAAGCGGGTGGTCGTGCTGGCCTCAGGGGACCCGCTCCTGTACGGGATCGGTGCGACGCTCGTCCGGGAGCTGGGCCGCGAGCAGGTGCGCATTCTGCCGGGCGTGAGCAGCGTGCAGCTGGCGTTCGCCCGGGCCGGTGAGACGTGGCACGATGCGACCATCCTATCGGCGCATGGCCGTCCGCCGGCCGACATCATGCCCGGGGCACTGGCTTCGGCCAAGATGGCCATCCTGACCGATAACGAGTCCACGCCGGCAACCGTTGCCCGAGCGCTGCTCGACGCAGGCATGGAGGACTGCCGCGCCGTCGTGTGTGAGCGCCTGGGCGAGGCGGGAGAGCGAGTTACCGAGACGACCTTGCAGGCGTTGGTTGGGCAGCAGTTCGACGCCTTGAATGTGCTGGTTCTGATCAGGCAGGCGGCGGACATAAGGCTGCGATTCGGCCAGCCCGACGAGGACTTCGAGAGCATTCGCGGACAAATCACGAAGGCCGAGGCGCGGGCCGTGGCGCTGAGCAAGGTGCGGCTGGCGCCGCACGGCGTTTTGTGGGATATCGGCGCCGGATCGGGCGCCCTGGCCATCGAGGCGGCGCGGCTGATGCCGCGCGGTGCCGTCTACGCCATCGAGCGCGACGCCGAGCAGCTGGCCTGCCTGGAGCGCAACCTGGCGCGGCACCGCGCCACGAACGTGCAGGTGATCGCCGGTGAGGCGCCAGAGGCCCTGGCGGGCCTCCCCGCGCCAGATTCCGTGTTCATCGGCGGCAGCGGTGGGCGGCTGGCCGCGCTGCTCCAGGCGGCGCCGCGGCCGTTCGTGGCGAATCTCGCGCTGCTGGAGCATGTGGGACTGGTGCTCGAGCGCTTCCCTGAGGCTCAGGTCACGCAGCTGGCGGTGGCGCGATCGAGCCCGATAGGCGGGGGGCACCGGCTAGCCGCCTTGAACCCGGTGTACATCGTGACGGTGCCGTGAGCGGCAAGCTCTACGCGATTGGTTTGGGTCCGGGCGACCCGGAGCTGCTGACTATCAAGGGCCAGCGGCTGCTCGGCGAGGCCGACGTGGTGTTCCTGCCCGTGCGGGACAACCACGGCAGCGTGGCGCGCCAGATCGTTTCCAGGTGGGTTGATGCGAGCCGGGTGCGCGAGCTGTCGTTCCGCATGTCGCGCAATCGCGAGGACAATCGGGCGCGCTGGCGAGAGCACGCGGCCACCCTGGCCCAGGCCGTCGAGCAGGGACAGACGGCGGCGTTCGTCACCGAGGGCGATCCGCTGCTGTACAGCACCTTCGTGCACGTCTATGGCGAGCTCCTGCGGGAGCACCCGGATGTCCCGGTGGAGATCGTGCCGGGCGTTTCATCGGTGACGGCCGGGGCCGCGGCGGCGGGCGTCCCGCTGGCCGACGACGGCTTTCGGGTGGCCATCGTGCCGGCGACGGGTGAGGTGATGCACGCCCTGGCCACGTTCGAGACCGTGGTGGTGCTCAAGGTCAGCATGGCGCTGGACGCGGTGCTGAAGGCGCTGAACGTTACCGGCCGCACGATGGACGCCATCTACGTGGAGCGGGCTGGCTGG
>DATGVV010000218.1:0-8255 GCA_035299885.1 Chloroflexota bacterium
ACAGCCAGCCCGACCCCGATTTCAGCGTCGAGTACGGCGTCTACCCCCGCCAGGACCACTGGCGCCTGATGACCCGCGATTTCCTGAGCTATCTCATTTCCGGCAACCTGTGGCCCTATGGCCACTGCACCGCGCTGACGATCCAGAGCATCTGCATCACCACGCCCAAGATCCTCGATTTCGAGGATCGCGTGGTCCACGCCGAAGAGCGCGGCCACCACGACGCTGCCCTGCAGAAGCTGCACGACTACGTTTGGTCTCTCGTCGAGCGCTACGGCGAGGAGCCAATCAAAAAGCGCATCGCCGAGATCGACGCTGCCGCGCTCAACTCGGGCTCGCGGGTGTGCTTCGACGCGCCGCGCCGGGATTTCCTGCGGAAGCACTACGACGTGCCGCTGGAGAATGCCAGCAAGTTCTTCGAGTGGCGGCGCTATCTCTACCTGAATGTCCTGGGCTGGGAACCGGAGCCAGTGGTCATCAAGGCCTGGCCGAAGGAGATCCCCGTGCCCGAGCAGAAAGCAGCTTAGGAGGAAAAGCATGGCTAATCTCGCGGGCGTAGGCACGCCTATCACGTACGACGACGACAACCCGGTCTCGAACTGGGTCGAAGCTCTGCGCAAGGAGCGTGACAAGTTCAAGCGCGAGCCTGCCAACGACCAGGAGCGCAAGCTGCTGGCCCGCTGGCTGGCCTACCGCGGCCGCGATGAGCTGGAGGTGATCGTCGGCTCCGGCTGCTACGCCTATTCCCATTTCGCCGCCGAGCTGGACTCGGAATGGCGGCTGCTGCTGGCCGACCACATCCGGACCGAGGCCGGGCACGGCTGGGGCTACATCCAGCAGGGCAACGCGCTGGATCCCTCGTACGACCACGCCGCACCAGATCCCGAGTTCGTCGAGGAGCATGGGCTGCTGCCGCGGACCGAGCACTGGAAGCTGCAGACCCGTGACTTCTTGAGCTACATGATCGCCGGCAACAACTGGCCCTACGGCCACTGCACCGCGGCCACCATCCAGAGCATCAAGATCACTACTCCCAAGGTGCTGGACTTCGAGGAGCGCGTGGTCCACGCCGAGGAGCGCGGCCATCATGCCGCCGCTCTGCACAAGCTCCACGACTACGTGTGGTCGCTGATCGATCGCTACGCCTTCGACTACGTGCATAAGCGGGTGGCGGAGATCGACGCGCAGTCGCTCAACTCGCGGTCCCGCGCCGTCTTCGACCCGCCGCGGCGCGAGTTCCTGCGCAAATACTTCGACGTGCCGTTGGACAACGTGACCAAATTCTTCGAGTGGCGCCGCTACTTGTACCTGAACGTTCTGGGCTGGGAGCCCGAGCCGGTAACCATCAACACCTGGCCCAGCGAGGTTCCCCTGCCCGTCGCGGCGTGAAGACGCGGCTGTTCCCTCTCCCGCCGACGCGGGAGAGGGCGAGGGTGAGGGAGCCTGGTACTTGGCCTGCGCTGGCCGTCGCGCTCTTGCTCGCCGCCTGTGGCGGCACAGCACCGGCCGCGCCTAGCGCAGGACCAACCTCGGCCGCGCCTACGCCAGCAAGCAAGCCGGCGTCGAGCGCCCTGCTGCGGGTGTCCGCCAGCCAGAACGTCACCGGCAACGCGCCCGTCTGGATGACCCAGCAATTCGGCCTGTTCGCGAAAAACGGCCTCAACGCGGACATGCAGAACATCAACGCCAACAACGCCATCAAAGAGCTGGTGGCGGGGCACATCGACGCCTTCATCGGTGGCAGCCCCGAGGTCATCAGCGCCAAGGCAGCCGGCTCGCAGCTGACCATTGTGGCCGTCTTCCAGAACAAATTCGACATGCTCATGACCGTCCCCAAAGAGATCGCGTCCATGGACCAACTGCGGGGCAAGACAATCGGGGTGATCACCAAGTCGTCGGTCAACGGCGTAGGCATGGTGGCGGCCCTGAAGAAATTTGGCCTGCAGCCTGGTAAGGACGTCCAGATCTTCGAGACCGGCTCGGGCCAGCCTTACCCAGGACTGACGGCCGCGCTCCAGGGGCATCACGTCTCAGCCGGCGCGCTGCAGCCCGACTTCGCTCACAAACTCGAGGCCACGGGCGAGTTCAAGGTCCTGTTCGACTTGGCTAAGCAATCCGACCTGGTCAGCGCCGGCTCAACGATGACTTTCCAGAGCAGCTACGTCCAGCAGCATCCGGCCGAGGTGCAGAGGGCGGTCGATTCCCTCATCCAGGGCGAGCGCTATTTCAAGGAGCACCGCGACCAGGCTCAAGGCGTTCTGCGCGACGTCTTCAAGATCACGGACCAGGCCCAGCTGGACGAGTCCTACGTCCGGCTGGTGGAGCTCATGGCCAAAGACCCGACTCCGCGCGCCGAGCTCTATCCCGACCTGGTGGATGCGCTCGTCCAGATCTCGCCCGACGTCAAGAAGCTCGACCTGTCCACGCTGCTGGAGCCGCGCTTCGTGCAGGATTCGCTGAAGCGAGGGGTGACTCCGTAGGCAACGGCGCTCTCAGTAGCCCAACCGGGTTGCCGCATTTCCCGGCCTAGACATTGGCCGGCGCACCCGCCGCGCAGTCAGCAGCACCAGCAGCGGGTACAGCGCGAACGTCCGATTGGGCGTCCGCCTGATCCAGTCCACAATTGTCACGATGCTTCTGCCTCCCATGATTGTCGGCAGCCTGCCCAAGCCCGAGTGGCTGGCGCCGCCGCGCCAGCTGCGCGCGCCGTGGCTGCTCGAGGGCGACACGCTGCTGGCCGGCCAGGACGATGCTACGACGATCGCCGTGCATCAGCAGGAGCTGGCCGGCATGATGATCGTGACCGACGGCGAGCAGCGGCGCCAGCATTACATCTCCCATTTCTGCCAGGGCCTGGCGGCCTTCGACTACAGCCGTCTCGTCGAGAAGACGACCCGCGGCGGCAAATATCCGGCGCGCGTCCCGACCATCGTCGACAAGGTCCGCTGGACCGAGCCGGTGCTGCTGCGCGACCTGGCCTACACCATCTCCCAGACCAGCTGGCCGGTGAAGATCACCATCCCCGGCCCGATGACCATTGCCGACACCGCTTACGCCGAGTCCTACCAGGATGACGCTGAGCTCATCATGGACCTTGCCGCGGCCGTCAACGAGGAAGCCAAAGCGCTGGCTCAGCTCCACCCCGGCGTCATCCAGATCGATGAGCCGGCGTTCAACGCCGAGCCCGAGAAAGCGCGCGAGATTGGCCTGCCCGCCCTCAATCGCGCCGTCCAGGACGTGCCCGTAGCCACTGCCGTGCACATCTGCTATGGCTACGGCACCGAGGTCGTGCTCAACTGGAAGAAGGCCAACACCTTATGGGGCCAGTACGAGCGGCTGCTGCCGCTGCTGGCCGAGAGCAGCGTGGCCATGCTGTCGCTGGAGTTCGCCGCCCCCAAGCTGGATCCGGCCGTCCTGCAGCTGGCCGGCAGCAAGCGCATCGCCTTCGGCTGCGTCGATGTTTCGCCGGATCCTGCCGAGCCCGTGGACATCGTGGCCGATCGCCTGCGGGCGGCCCTCAAGTACGTTCCGCCGGAGCGCCTATTTCCGTCGACCGACTGCGGCATGGCCCCCCTCGACCGCGATCTGGCCGTAGCCAAGATGCGCGTCCTCGGCCAAGCCGCCGCCCTGGTTGGGTACGAGCTGGGTTAGACCACGGCCCTGAGCTCGCGGCTCACCTGCGAGCTGCGCGGCAGGTAAGCCTGCCAGGCATCAGCCAGCCGGCGCACACCTTCCCGCAGCTGATCGGGCTCTAGAACGAACGGCAACCGCACGTGATCGGCGTGGCCGCCGTCTACCGAAAAGAGCGGCCCGGCAGCCGCCATAACGCCGTAGCGAACCGCCAGCTGCAGGAAATCACTGGCGCTGCCATGTGGCAGGCGGACCCACAGGTCATTGCCGCCGTCAGGCATCCGCCACGTCCAGGAGGGGAGCAAGTCCGCCAAACTCTCGGTCAGCGTGCCAAGCCGCTTACGTGTGTCCAGCAGCCGCCAAGATCGCACCTCTTCCACGCGATTGAGCAACTCGATGCAGAGCCATTGGGCAACCATCGAGGTTCCGAGATCGGCCACCGCTTTGAGCTGGGCGAGACGGAAGATCACCTGCTCTGGAGCTCGGATCCAGCCCACCCTCAGACCGCCCCAGAACAGTTTGCTCATCGAACCCACGGCTATGGCCCAGTCGCCGGCCATCGCCGCCGCTGGCGGCGGCACGGGGGCGTCGGTCAGGGCGATCTCGGACAGCACGAGGTCCTCCACGATAGGGATCTGAAACTCTTGCGCCAGCCTGGCCAGGTCCCGCCGGCGGCCGTGGGGCAGCATGGCTCCGGTCGGATTATTGAAGCTGGAGCTGATGTACACCAACCTGGGCGACATCCGTCCCAAAAGATCGCGCAGAGCATCGACCCGCACCCCCTGTTCGTCCACCGCTACTGCCAACAACCGCGCCCGTGCCGAGCGGAAGGCGTCGAGGGCGCCGGGATACGTCGGGTTCTCCACCGCGACAGGGTCGCCCGGGGTGATCCACAGTGAAGCCAGGAGGGCAAGCGCCTGCTGACCGCCGGTGGTCACGAGCACCTGGCTGTCGCTCGTTGCGAGGCCCGCATCGGTCAGATAGCGGGCGACGGCTGCGCGCAGCGCCGGCAGGCCGGCCGGAACGTAGCCCTGGCCAATTGCGGCTGCGTCCGGCGCGTACTTTGGTAGCGAGTGCAGCGCTTCGACGACCGCTGGGGCGGCAGTCGGGGCCGCGAGCGAAAAGTCGATGGTGTCACCCGTTCCGGTGATCAGGCCCCGGAACATGGTGTTTCGGTCGAGCGAGGCGGCCAGCTCGTCCTGTCGCGTTCCATCGCGCCGGCGCCCGTCGGCGCGAATGTACGTACCACTGCCCTGGCGTCGCTCCAGCCATTGTTGGTCGGCCAGCCGGTCGTAACTGGCGACTACTGTGCTGCGGCTGACACTCAGGGCCGCCGCGAGCCAGCGCTCGGGTGGCAGCCGCGTGCCGGGCGTGAGGTCGCCGCGGTCGACGGCCCGGGCCAAGGCGGACGTCAGCCGCGCGTAGAGCGGACCTCTGCCTTCCGCCCAGTTCCCGAGAATGCCGAGCATCCTGGTCGCGTCAACGGCTTGGGCCATTTCTCAATCCATTTCTGCCGGTATTGGCTCTGGATTCCAGTCCTATTTCGGAATAGTATCAGATCAACTGATGGCACTTGCGCTTGTCGATATAAATGGACTGCAAAATTGGACTGACTTCGCGGTGAAGCGTAGGCGCGATTATCGGCTGTTGCGCTTGGGAGAAACGCCCTTTTGGGTGGCGCAGCAGGATTGGCTAGGCGTCAGGGTCATCGATCGGCAGGGCCGTACCCTCGGGCGGGTGGTGGATGTGCTGGTCGAGGCTCGGTCGTTGAATGAGACCGTTGAGGAGGACGGCGACGGCAATGGCTGGGGAGTCCGCGCTGCGTACGCGGTGGTCAGTTGTCGAGCCCGTTCCTTACCGTTCAGCAAGCAGCGTCAAGTGTTCATCCCGATGTCGTGCCTCCATTGCAGCCGTGGGGTGCTCCACGCCGACGAAGACCTGCTGGAGCTGCAGCCCACACTCTTCGGCGGCCACGGCCGGTGACGCTGGGCGCTAAATGTCCGACTTGTGGGCCCAGCACGGGGCCAGCAGGCTCGATGACCTCCGCAGGGAGGCCGGTCTTGAAGGCGTTGGTGGCATTCGTTGGCCTAAGCAGCTCCTCGGCCACATAATGAGCGCGATGGCTGCGTTCAAACCGGGGAGGGGCGTCCCCATCTTCCAAGTGGACGCCTTCACCCATCGGCCGTTTGCCGGCAACCCCGCGGCGGTGTGCTTGCTCGAGCAGCCGGCTGAGGAGGCGTGGATGCAGGAACTGGCGGCCGAGATGAACCTGTCCGAGACGGCCTACCTGGACCCGCGGGATGACGGCTTCGGCCTCCGCTGGTTCACGCCTACGGTCGAGGTAGCGCTGTGCGGCCACGCTACGCTGGCCAGCGCACACGTGCTTTGCGAGGCCGGACGGCTGCCGGCCGGCGAGACGGCGCGCTTTCACACCAAGAGCGGTCTGCTCACCGCCAGCCAATCCGGCGGCTGGATCGAGCTGGATTTCCCCGCCGTCGCGGCTGAGCCGTTCGATGCGCCCGCCGGCCTGCTGGATGCGCTTGGCCTCCATGCCGTAGCTGTCTTCAGAGCCGGCCCGGACTACCTCGTGGAAGTGACCTCCGAAGCGGAGGTGCGCGGCGCCAAGCCGGATCTCGCCCGCCTGGCCCGGTTCGAGGTCCGCGGCATCATCGTGACCGCGCCCTCTCGCGTGGCCCCCTATGACTTCGTGTCGCGCTTCTTCGCGCCAGCGTCGGGCATCCCGGAGGATCCGGCCACCGGCTCCGCGCACTGCGTCCTCGGCCCCTTCTGGGCAACCCGCCTCGGCAAGAGTGAGCTCACCGGTTACCAAGCTTCCCCCCGTGGCGGCGTTATCCGCGTCCGCCCAGCGGGCGACCGCGTCCGCCTCGCCGGCCAAGCCGTAACCATCTTCCGCGGCGAGCTGCTGTAAGCTTCGTGAGTCATGTAAGCGAGCGGGATCGAAGCTTGCTGTCTAAGATGGTTCCGTGAGCAGGATCGTTCGCTTTGGGACCGACGGCTGGCGCGCCATCGTGGCCGAGGACTACACCTACGCCAACGTGCGCGACGCCACGCAGGGCACCGCTGAGTACGTCCATGAGGCGGGCCAGGCGGCGAACGGGGTCGTGGTCGGCTACGACACGCGTTTCGCGTCTGAGCACTTCGCCGAGGCGGTGGCGGAGGTCCTGGCGGCGAACGGCATCAAGGTGTATCTGACCGACACTTCGGTGCCCACTCCGGTGATCTCGTTCACGGTCCTCGACCGCAAGGCTGGCGGCGCCATCGTCATTACCTCCAGTCACAACCCCTGGACCTACAACGGCTTTAAGTACAAGCCTGAGTACGCGGGGTCAGCGTCTCAGGAAGTGGTCGATCGGCTCGAAGAGATCATCGAAGACGTGCAGCGCGCGGGCCGCACCAGGCGCATGCCCATCGACGAGGCACGCAAGCAAGGCTTGGTCCAAGAGGTGGACCCCAAGCCGGCCTATTACGTGCAGGTCGGCAAGCTGCTCGATCTGGACAGCATCCGGCAAGCCGGGCTGCGCATCGTGGCGGACCCGATCTACGGCGCCGGCCGCGGCATCTTCAAAGAGCTGATCAGCGGCGGCAAAACGACCGTGAACGAGATTCGCGGCGAACGCAACCCTTACTTTGGCGGCGTGAACCCCGAGCCCATCCTGCCCAACGTGCAGCTGTGCTGTGACGTCGTGAAGGACAGCGGCGCCGACCTGGGCCTGTGCACCGATGGCGACTCCGACCGGATCGGCATCGTGGACGACAAGGGCCGCTTCGTCGATCAATTGCAGGTCATGGGCCTGCTGACGCTGTATTTGCTGGAGGTCCGTGGCTGGCGCGGCCCAATCGTCAAGTCGGTCACCACGACCTCCATGTGCAACCGGCTGGCCCAGCAGTACGGTGTCGAGGTCGTCGACACGCCCGTAGGCTTCAAGTTCATCGGCCCCGAGATGATCAAGCGCAACGCCATGATTGGCGGCGAGGAAAGCGGTGGGTTCGGCTTCGCGAATCACATCCCCGAGCGGGATGCCATCGTGGCCGGGCTGTTCATTAGCGACCTCACGGTCAAGATGGGTAAGCCGCTGTCAGAAGTGATCGTCTATCTGAACGAGAAGGCGGGCCCCAGCTTTTACCACCGCAACGACTACCAGTTTCCCGAGGACCAGCGGCAAACGATCATGCAGCGGCTAGCAGACAACCCGCCCAAGGAGCTCGACGGCACGGCAGTGGAGAGCATCAACCACGCCGATGGGTTCAAGTACAACCTGGCCGACAATACCTGGCTGATGATCCGCTTCTCGGGCACGGAGCCGCTGCTGCGCATCTACACCGAAACCAACTCGCCCGATCGCGTCCAGCGCATGCTGGCGCTCGGCAAGCAGATGGCGGGGATTTAGCAGAGCCCCATTACCCATTCAGCTAGCGTGCGCATGGGAGCCGCACTAGCAGCTGGCAGGCGCGCCTCTTCCAGGGCTCCCAGCGACTGGCGGTAATACGACTCCGCGCGGGCGCGATCGAGCGGCATGACGCCCACGGCTGAGCCCAGCAGGTCGCCGAAGCAGCGCAGCTGGCGGCTTATGGCTTCATCCACTGCGGCCAGATAGCCGCCGGCG
>DATGVV010000219.1:0-4845 GCA_035299885.1 Chloroflexota bacterium
GCCTGCTTATAACACGATGGCGGCGGCCGTATATGCTGGTAGGACTACGGAGGTGAAGCGAGCGTGAACCTGGTAGAGATGACGAGCTCGGTGTTCAATCAGCGGCGGAGCGCCAGGCCGGTCTGGGTGAGGCACCGGCCCAGCTTCCAGCTGTCACTGTTAGACAGCCCCATTGCGCTGCCCCGCCGGCGCCAGCCGGATCCACCGGCCAGGCCGCCATCGAAGCTGGCGTCGATGGAACTCGAGCTCGGCGGCCTGGCCATCGAGTTCAAGGCCAAGAACCTAGTTGGTCTGCTTGTCTGGTTAAGCCTGGCCGAGGTGGCCATCGCTGTCCTGCAGGAGCTCATGCGCCCGCGTCAGTTCCGCACCTGGCACGGCCGGGTGGCGGGGATAATTCCCTATGACTTTCGCAAGCCCACGCCGCGCCGCGTCCTGAATGCTCTGTGGGCGCCCGATAACCCGCGCCTGTTCACCGACACCGTCTTCGGCATCGGCTGGGGTCTCAACCTGGCCCAGCTCCCGCGCGTTCTGCGCGGAGCGATCCCGCCGGCCTCCAGCACCACCTACAGCGGCCCGAAGGTTACAGCGAAAAGCTAGAGGTCGATGTACTCCGCCCGAGTTGTTGGTTCGGGCACAGGCGAGCCATCCTCTTGTAACGCGACCCGGTTTTGTCGGGTGCTAGTACTGACGGTGACTTCCACGAGTGGCTACCAAGTACCAGCCATCGGCTTCGAGCTGACGGATAACGTCACGAACCTTCACTTGGCCGCAGCCAGCGCGGGCTGGCGGGGGGTTACGAGAGTATCCATGAGGCGCTCCAGGTCCGGGCGCCATTTTTCGGCCTGCACGTGGAGGCGCAGCTGCAGGCTGCCAATCGTCAGCCGCGTCCCGAAGCGCTTGCCGAGCTCGTAGCGGTCGAAAGTGGCGCCCTCCTTGAACTGGATGACGATGTCCTCGGAGAGGGGGCGCTTGCGGACGGCCTCGATGCCGAGATCCAGCGCCTTCAGCTTGAGGTTCAGCAGGAAAAAGAGGTTCTCCACCTGCCCCGGCGGCGGACCGAAGCGATCCCGGATCTCCCGCTCCAGCGCCTCGGATTGGGCCAATTCGGTGACCAGCGCTATGCGCTGATAGAGGTTCATCTTCAGCGCCAGGTCGGCCACGTACTCCTCCGGGATGAGCGCGTCCAGGCCGACGTCCACGGTGACGCGGTCCTTGGCGGTGGTGTCGGGCACCTCCTCGCCTTTCAGATCCTGGATTGATTCGGCCAGCAGCTTGCAGTAGAGGTCGAAGCCGACTGTGTTCATTTGGCCGTGCTGCTCCGGCCCGAGCAGGTTGCCTGCGCCGCGGATCTCGAGGTCTTTCATGGCGATCTTGAAGCCGGCGCCCAGGTCCGTCGTCTCGAAGATGGTCCGCAGCCGCTTCTCGGCCTGCGGCGTGAGCGGTACTTCTCCCTTGAACAGCAGGTAGGCGTAGGCATGGACTGACGACCGTCCCACGCGGCCGCGCAGCTGGTACAGCTGGGCCAGGCCAAGCTTGCCCGCCTCATTGATGATGATGGTGTTGACGTTCGAAATATCGAGCCCGCTCTCGATGATGGTGCTGCACACCAGCACGTCGTACTCGCCATGGGCGAAGTCGTTCATCACCTTTTCGAGCTGGCCCTCCTCCAGCTGCCCGTGAGCGGCTACGAACGTCGCCTCCGGCACCAGCTTGCGCAGCTTCTGGATGGCCGGCGCCATCGTCTCGACGCGGTTGTGCACGTAGTAGACCTGGCCGCCGCGCTTGATCTCGCGCAGAATGGCGTCGCGCACAACCTCGTCGCGGTACTCCTCCAGGTAGGTCTTGATCGGTTGGCGATACTCCGGCGGCGTCTCGATGACGCTCATGTCGCGGACGCCAACCATGGCCATATTCAGCGTGCGCGGGATGGGCGTGGCGGTCATGGTCAGCACGTCCACGTCCTTCTTGAGCTCCTTGAGGCGCTCCTTGTGCATGACTCCGAAGCGCTGCTCCTCGTCCACAACCAGCAGGCCCAGGTTCTTGAAGTGGACGTCCCGCTGCAGCATCCGATGGGTGCCGATCAGGACGTCGACGGCGCCGGCTTTGACGTCGCCGAGGATGCGTTGCTGTTCCTTTGGCGTGCGGAAGCGGCTGAGCATCTCGATGCTGACTGGGAAGGCCTGCATGCGGTCGCGGAAGGTGTACAGGTGCTGCTCGGCCAGCACCGTGGTCGGCACCAGCACCGCCACCTGCTTGCCCGCCATAACGGCCTTGAATGCGGCGCGCACCGCCACTTCGGTCTTGCCAAAGCCCACGTCGCCGCACAGCAGGCGGTCCATCGGGCGCGGCCTTTCCATGTCCTCCTTCACTTCGGCGCTGGCCTGGAGCTGATCCGGCGTCTCGACGTAGGGGAAGCTGACCTCCAGCTCGTCCTGCCAGGGCGTGTCCGGCGGGAAAGCGAAGCCCGACGCGAGCTCGCGCTGCGAGTACAGCGCCAGCAGTTGGGCGGCGAGATGGATGATCGACTGTTTGACGCGCGTCTTGGCGCGCTCCCAGTCCTGCGTGCCCAGCTTGTTCAGGCTGGGTTTGTGCTCGCCCACGCCGATGTAGCGGCTGATTCGGTCGATCTGCTCGACCGGCACGTACAGCTGATCGGTGCCGGCGTACTGCAGCACCATGTATTCGCGCGTGTGGCCCCCGAGCTCGCGCTGCACCAGCCCCTTGTACTGGCCCACGCCGTGCTCGACGTGGACTACGAAGTCCCCCGGAGAGATGTCGCTGAGCAGGATGGGCGGCGCGGTCTGCTTGTGCGCAATGGCCCGGCGCGGCTTGGCCCAGCCGAACACCTCGATGTCCGTCAGCAGCGTGAGCTGAAGCTCCGGGTTGCGCCAGCCTTCCCGCAGCGAGCCGTTGACGAGAGTGAGCGAGCCCTCGTCCGGCAGCGCCTCGAGATCGTCGATTGGAGCAACCGTCATTTCCTCTCCTCGTGGGAGAGGGCTAGGGTGAGGGCTCCCGCCGTCTTCGCTGTCGGCCATCTGCTCGGATAAGCGCCTGGCCTGAAGCGTGACGATGACCACCCGCTGGCCTGCCGCCAGCCAGCGTTTGACGTCCTGCAGGACGGTCTTGACCTTGCCGCCATAGGAGCCGGCCGTACGGAAGCCCAGGTCCAGATCGGCCGAGGGCCCGGCGGTGAGCTCCAGGCAAGTGTGTTTGGCGGCGCCAATCTCCTCCCAATCCAAGTAGGGTTTGGGCAGGCCCTCGGGGAGCTCGCCTTCGCCGGCCACCTGGACGCGCATGTCCTCGGCCTGGTTGCCGAGGTGGGCCACGGCTCGGCCGATCGCGTCCGGCTCGCTGAGCGCCACGATACCGTCCTCGGGCAGGTAGTCCAGCAGCGAGGCGGGGCGCTCGAACAGGAAGCGGCCGTAGAAGTCACTGTCCTCAGCCTTCTGGCCGGCGGCGATGGCCTCCAGCGCCTGGCGCCAGCGGCCGGCTTCCTCCTCGCGGCAGCCGTCGAAATTGAGGCTGTCGAGCAGGACCAGCGCACGTTCCGCCATGCCGCTCGAGACCTCTCGCATGGGCGTGAAGGTGATCGTCTTGACCTCGCTGTCGCTTAGCTGGCTCTCGGGATCGAACAGCCGGATGGACTCGATGTCGTCGCCCCAGAACTCGAGCCGCACCGGCTGCGCGTGGGCCGGCGGGAACACGTCGAGCACGCCGCCACGGCGGGTGAACGTGCCGGTCTCCTCGACCATGGGCGCCGGCTCGAAGCCCATGCGCAGCCACTCTTCGAGCAGGCTGTCGGGCTTGATCTTCTGACCCTGCTCGAGGGTGAACACCTGAGCGGCAAAATCCCGGGGCGGCGTAACGCGCGGGAACAACGCAGCTGCGCTGGTGATCACCAGCGGCTTGAACCAACGCCCCTCATGTTCCGGCCGGGTCTTCAGCTCGGCCAGCACGGCCGCCCTCTGGCGCACCGTCTCCGGGCTGGCCTTGCCCTCTTCATAGGGGAGCCCCTCCAGCTCAGGAAAGTACATGGCCGAAGCCGGCTCGAGGCTCCAGGCTTGCAGCTCCTCGAACACCTGTCGCGCCCGCTCGACATCCGGCAGCACCGCGATCAGCGGCCGCTTGAGCCCCACTTGCAGCGCCGCCAGCACGTAGCCCGTGCTGGCTCCCAACACGCCCCCCGCCTGCGCCGGCCCTCTCCGCAGCTCCGCGAGCAGCTTCTTGAACGCCGCCGCCTCCTGGAGCGGCGGCAACAAACCATAGAGGGCCATTTAGGTTGAGCCCCTCAAGCCGTTGTAGCGATCCATCGCCTGATCGATACGCCCGTCCAGAATCAATTCGACCGCGTCTGCCGCATCGGTGATCAGTGGAGGTAAAGCCTCTTCTTCCGACGACGAGAAGTCCTCCAGCACATGCCCGACCACCGCCTCGCGGGCGTGCGGCGGCCGGCCGACGCCGATGCGAATCCGCGGGAAGTCCTGCCGGTTGCCCAGCGCTTCCATGATTGACTTGAGCCCGTTGTGCCCCCCCGAGCTGCCAGTAGGCCGGATGCGAATGCGCCCAAATGGCAGGTCGATGTCGTCGCACACCACCAGCAGCCTCTGCGGCGGGACCTTGTAGAAACGCGCGACCGGCCCCACCGACCGCCCGCTCAAGTTCACGTACGTCTGCGGCTTCAGCAGGTACAGCGGCTTCCCGTCCCGTCGGGCGATTGCCAGCTTCCCCTTCGATTTGCTCTGGTCGAACCGAGCGTCGCAGCGCCGCGCCAGCTCATCAACCACCCGGAAGCCAATGTTGTGCCGGTTGCGCTCGTACTCCTTGCCGGGATTCCCGAGGCCCACC
>DATGVV010000220.1:0-2709 GCA_035299885.1 Chloroflexota bacterium
ACCGCGGCTTGTTCGCCGGCGTGCACGAGGGTGGCGTCTACTTCAGCCCGGACGAGGGTCTCACCTGGGAGCCACGCAGCCGCGGCATCAGCATCCCGCACGTGTTTATGCTGGCGCACGCTGAGCCGCCGTTCGGCATCGTGTTATACGCCGGCACCGAGCCCGCCTCGCTGTTCAAGAGCCACAATTATGGCCAGAACTGGCAGGAGCTGCCGGCGCTGCGCGGCGTGCCCGGCACCGACAAATGGACCTTCCCCGGCCCGCCGCACCTGAGCCACACCAAAACGCTGGCCTTCGACCCGCGCGATCAGCAGCTCATCTACGCCGGCGTCGAGCAGGGCGCGCTGCTCAAGAGCACGGACGGGGGCGCCTCCTGGCGCGAGCTGGCGGGCTGGTCGAAGCCGGAGGACGAGGTCTACAGAGACGTGCACCAGATCTTCCTGCGGCCTTCGAACCCCGACGAGATCTTCATGACCGGCGGCATGGGCTTGTACTACAGTCCGGACGCGGGGGAGACCTGGGAGCACCTAACGGGGCGTGATTTCCGCATCGGCTACCCGGACCAGTTGGTCTTCTCGCCCGCGGACGACCGGGTGCTGTTCATGTCGGGCTCGGCGACGAACCCGGGCAAGTGGCGGCAATCGCACAACGCCAACGCCACAGTGATGCGCAGCCCTGACGGCGGCCGCACCTGGGAGCCGGCCAGCAAGGGCCTGCCGGAGAACATGCGGGCCAACATCGAGGCCATGTGCCTGTACTCGTGGAACGGCGGCTTCAGCATCTTTGCCGGCAACACCGATGGTGACATCTTCTGCACCGACGATGCCGGACAGAGCTGGACCACGATCGCCACGGGCCTGGCCCCCGTCTCCAAGGGTGGCCACTACCGCCCGCTGCAAGCTACCGCGGCCTGACCAGCCTTTGTCATGCCGAACGCGGTGAGGCATCCGTCCCTGGGCGCGGATTCCTCGCTTCGCTCGGCATGACAAAAGGGCGCTAGCTCAGCGCGATCAGAATATTCCCGATCGCTCGTCCACTCTCCTGGAGCTCGTGGGCGGCGGCGATCTCACCGAGCGCGAAGCGCTGGGCAATGCGCGGGCGCAGCGCGCCGGCTTTCAGCGCGGCGACAGTGTCCTGCAGGCACTGCTGCAGCGCGGGATCGGGCAGGATGTACATGTACACGAAACGCAGCGTGACCCCGCTGCGCAGCAGCTGCTGAAAGGGCAGCCCCGGATTCCGCGGCCCGCCATCCGAGGCGTAGGTGGCAATGGCGCCATTCGACTTGAGCACCGCCAGGTCAGCCGGCAAGTTCGCGCCGAGGCCTACGTCCACCACGCGGTCGACGGGCTGACCGCCCGTGAGTTCCAGCACGCGCGCCGCCACGTCCTCCTGGCGATAGTTCACCATGTGATCCGCGCCCGACTCGTGGGCTCGCGCTGCCTTCTCGTCCGAGCTGACGGTGGCGATGACCCGCGCGCCCGCCCACTTGGCGAACTGCACGGCGGTGCTGCCTACTGCGCCGGCGCCGCCGTGGACGAGCACCGTCTGACCCTCGATCGGGCCATCCGCGAACAGCGCCCGATGGGCAGTGAGCGCCGGGATGCCCAAGCAGGCTCCCGTCTCCAGGCCGATCGAGTCAGGCAGCTTGACCGCCTGCTCGCTGGCCAGCGAGATGTACTCGGCGCAGGTCCCGAACGGCCGCTGCCATTGCGCGCTGTAGGTCCACACCCGCTCGCCGAGGCGCGACGGCGGCACGCCGGGGCCCACGCCCTCGATGACACCAGCGCCGTCGCTGTGGGGGATCACGCGCGGAAAGCTCATCGGCCGCGTTACGCCGGAGCGGCTCTTCACGTCTGACGGATTCACGCCGGACCACGCCAGGCGGATGAGGACCTCGCCCGGCGCGGGCTTCGGGACCTCTATGTCGCCGACCTGCAGGACCTCGCTCGCGGGCCCATTGCGCTCATACCAGGCTGCTCGCATGGCGGCAATGGTATCGGTCTTACACTGGTGCTATGTCAGCCCCATATAGCGCCGATCATGTCGGCAGTCTGCTGCGTCCGCCGGAGGTCCTGAAGGCGCACAAGGACTTCGAGGAGGGCAGGATGTCTCTCGAGCAGCTGCGTGAGATCGAGGACCGCGCCATCCTCGACGTCATCAAGCTCCAGCGCGAGGTCGGGCTGGACGTCGTCACGGATGGCGAGTACCGGCGCCAGAGCTGGGCCGGTGACTTCTTCGAGGCCGTCGACGGCTACGTGGACGGGCCGCTGCCCATCAAGTTCGAGTGGCAGCTGCCGGAGCAGCTGAAGGAGCGCGGCACGGCCGTGATCGAGGACGTGCGCGCGGTGCCGATGCAGCGCGGCCGGGTGGTCGGCGAGCGGCTGCGCCAAAAGCGGCGGCTGACGGAGCACGAGTCGAGGTTTGTGAAGCAGCACGCCGGCGGCACCTACAAGGTCACCCAGCCGGCGGCCTCGTACATCGTCGCCCGCGGCTATTTACCGAGCGTGTCGAGCAAGGTCTACTCCAGCCGGGCCGAGCTGTGCCAGGAGGTGGCCAAGATCATCGCCTCCGAAGTGCAGGCCTTGGCGGCCGAGGGCGTGCCCTACATCCAGATCGACAACGCCCACTATCCCGACTACATCCCCGAGCACCGCCGCGACGAGTGGCGGGCCATCGGCGTCGATCCGGATCAGGCGCTGGCCGAGGACA
>DATGVV010000221.1:0-5310 GCA_035299885.1 Chloroflexota bacterium
TGGCCAGCCACGAGCTGCGCACGCCCTTGACGTCGCTGTTTGGCAATGCCCAGCTGTTGAGCCGCGCCCTGGAGCGCGGCAGCCCGTCCTCAGAGGAATTGCGCGCCCCAGTAGCGATCGTGCTCCAGCAGGCGCGCCGGCTTCAACGACTGATCGAGGACCTGCTGGACGCGGAGCGGCTGCGCGGCAAACACATGAGCCTCGACTTGGAGGAGGTGGATCTGAGTGAGCTGGTCCGAACCGCGATCGAGCTGGAGAGACCGCTCGCCGGCACACGCGACATCCGCCTCGATGTGCCTGATAAGCCCGTTATCGTGCAGTGCGATTCGGGGCGGCTGGAGCAGGTGGTCATCAACCTGGTCAACAACGCGCTGGCCCATGCGCCGCAGTCGGAACACATCGACGTGCGGCTGCGGGTAGCCGAGGAACGGGCAGAGATCGAGGTCCAGGACTACGGGCCGGGCATTCCCGCGGCCGAGCAAGCGCAGCTGTTCACGCCTTTCTACCAGGTGAACCGCGGCCAGGAATCGCGCGAGGGCCTGGGGCTGGGCCTGTTTATCAGCCATGAGCTTGTGGCAGCCCACGGTGGAACTCTGGACGTGAGCTCCAGCGAAGGCCAGGGCGCCACATTCAGGGTGCGGCTACCGCTCTGCCGACGCAGCTGAATCCGATTCAGTTGCCCCCACGTCCACGTCCTCTGCCACTGGCCCCTCTTGCTGAGGCACTGGCCCGTCTTGCTGAGGCGGCTCGAACTCGGCCAACTTGGCCGAATAGCGCTTCAACGCTTCCGCTTTGGTCCTGGCATAGACGATCAAGCCATCACCCACGACAGCCCACCCTAGCCAGCCCTTGATCACCTTTGGCTCGGCCATGCCCCGCCCAACCTTACCAGAACACAGTAACTAACTGCAAGGTTAGTAATTACCGCTAGGCTGCTCTTCGGCGCGGGCTGAACCCGAGACGTCGCGCCCGCCGCTAGGCTGCTTCGCCCGGCATCACTTCCACCGGACAAAGGAGGCCTGGGACACGGCCTAGGCGCTCGTCCGTCGTGATCAGCGTCGCCTGGAGCGCTTCAGCGAGGGCGACATACATCGCATCCCAGCCTCTCACATTCGCGCGGAGCTCCCACGCACGTACCAAGAATGGACGATGGCCAAAACGATCGCCGGGCCAATCGCGCAAGTCGTCGATCGCCTGGGTGGCGGCGGTTGCGTCCAGGCGGCCCAGGAGAAAGTCACGCCGGATAACACCCAGAACTTCGACGTCTATGACGTGGGGCGCCACGTGATCCCCATCGGCAGCAAGGCGGCGCCGAATCTGCTCGGCCCCAGGCGTGCCTGCCAGTACCTCATACAGGCAGGATGCGTCAACGATCAGCATCCGGCCACGGACCACGGAGCTCGTCGAGGGCCTCGATAGTCTCCGCTCTGCTGATCGTGCTCGTGCGGCGCCGGGTTCTGGCGAGCCACTCTTCGAGCGTCGGCCGAGCGGCGAGTCGCGCCGCTTCACGCCGCAGCAGCTCCGGGACGCTCGTACCTGCCACGGCCGCGTGGCGCTGCAGAGCAGCATAGACGTCGTCCTCTATATCACGTATCTGCACCGTCTTAGGCATAATTGCATCATATCATGCAACTTTGCATGACGAGCGCCGGAAAGTAGCTCCTTAGTGCGGGCCAGTGACCTCTACGCCGCCGCACGGGCCGCCACCGGTCGCATCAGCGATGACGAGCTCTGTGCCGTCAAAGCGGTACAGCGGCTTGTAATAAGGAGACACTTCCTCGGCCGATGGGCCGATGTAGTGGCAGATGAACGACCGGCGAAAGCGATCCGACTTGCGGTTGGGCTGTGAGCCATGGATCAGGCTGCCCCCAAAGAAGAGCACGTCACCCGGGTCGAGGTCCACCGGCACCTCGGCGAGCCCCTTTGGCAGCGGGACGTACTCCCCCGCGAACGACACGCTCAGGTCCGCTTCTTCGGGACAGAACAGCTCCAGCTTGTGGCTGCCTGGAGCAACGAACAGCCCGCCGTTCTCACGATCCGCCCGATCGAGGGCGAGCCAGGCGGCCAGGCAGGTGCCCGGAGAGACCCTGAGGTAGTAGTTGTCCTGGTGCAGCGCCTGGCCACGGGCCGAGGGCGGCTTCCAGTAGAACATGCTCTGGGCGGCGATGGGCGGCTCATTCAGCAGGGCGTACAGGATTGGCTCCAGCTTTGGGTGGAGCATGTAGTGCATCGCCACCTGGCTGATCCGGTGCGGGTGCATCATGCGCGGGTAGACGTCCAATGGGTCCTCGGCTTCAGGGATCGCCTCGAAGCAGCCAGGGATCGCGCCGCGCGCGTGCAGCGCGTTGAAGGTCTCGATCAGCTCATCGATCTCGCCCGTCGTAAACAGGCCGCGAACGATGGCGTAGCCATCCCGCTCGAACGCTGCCAGCTCAGATTGCGCGAGCGATGTACGGTCAAGCGCCATTGGCTTCCTCTCAGCCAGTGTAGCGTCGCCTAATGGGCGGCTATGGCTCGCAGCATTATTCCGTCGAGTTCCTGGCCATCACCGCGATGAGCCAGCCGGTGGAGTGCGTAGTACGCGGTTAACGGATGATCGTCGGTGATAAACGGCCCGTCGCCGGCGAAGCGGTCGACCTCTTCGTCCGCCAGCCAGCGCATGCCTGCCAGAGTCTCCGCCCACGGCTCGTCTGGCAGGGAGGCGCTGTCCGACGCACCATCGATATCTGCCTTGGCCTCGGGCGACTCGAGGATACGGGAGACGGTGGCCGCGTCCCACGTGATTGGGGCGTCCGATCCCAGCATGTAGATCGCCGCGTCGTCCAGGTGGATCAGGATCTGGACGTGACGAAATTGCGAACGGAATGTCCGCAGGTGCTGGCGCAGCTGATCCAGGTCGATGCCGAAATAGAGCCATTGCAGCATCAGGCCACCTGGGCGCAGTGCCCGGTGCGCATCGGCATAGAACTCGCGGCTGTAAAGGACCGCCGCGCCCGCGGTCTGGATGGGCGGGGGCGGATCCACGGCGATGAGGTCATACCTGCGCGAGGTGAGCCGCACGTAGTTGCGTCCGTCGGCGGTGATGACCCGGGCAAGCGGATTGTGCAGAAACTGCTCGGCGTCGTCATAGAACACGGGCATCATGCGCGGGACCGAGGGCGAGAGGTCGACGGCATCCGTGTGCATGCCGAGCACCACGCCCGAGCGAAAAGTGGTGCCCACACCGAATGCAATGTCCAGGAAATCCTGGGCATTGGGGCGCATGATCTTGGGGAGATAGGCCATCAGCTTGGTTTCCACGACGATGGAGCTCATGGTCGTACCGCTCGTGTACAGAGTGCGATCCCCTACTTCGCCGCCTACGGCGTCCACGGTAGATAGCCGGTCCTCCGTGTGGTAGTAGGGCAAGCCGGTCTTGTCCAGCATTCGCTGGGTGGCGGTGAGTGCCAGTGGCGAGCCCGTCACAACCAGCAGTGGTGGGACGATCAGCACGACGCCGGCGGCCACAGCAAGCCGAAACGGCGCCAATCTCAGACGCGGAGCACTGACCAGCAGCAGCGCCAGGGCTACGCCCCCGTCCGCCGCGGCGAGAAGCAGTATGGAGTTGTTGGTGCCCAGGGCGCCGGCCAGGATGAACGCGGCGGCCAGCGTGCCAAGGATGGAGCCCACCGTGTTCCACGCGTACAAGAGGCCAATGCCGCGAGCGCTGTCCGCGGCGTTTCGACTGACCAGCCTGGCGGAGAGCGGAAAGGCATAGCCCATGCATATCGTCGCCGGCAGCAGCATGACAGCCCGGGCCACGTTGTTTATCGGCCACAATGTGGCCAGCGGGACGGTGAGCACCGTGCTCACGGCGACGCCGATGAACAGGACGGCAAGTATCTGAACAGAGCCCTTGGTGCTCTGACTCGCAGCACGATAGAGCGCGCCGCCTGCCGCGATGCCAAAGAGGAAGGCGGCCAGGATACCCACGAAATGGTAGATCTGGGAGCCGGTGCCCTCGGCCAGCATCCGCGTCCACAGCACCTCCAGACCGAGAGCCACGAAACCCGAGACGAAGCTGGCGGCGTACACCGCCAAGCGGAGGTGCTGGCTTAGCGCCGGCGCCTCGCTATCCGCGTCGGGAGCGTGCGTATCTGGGCTGGCTGCAAGCTGTCGAGCTGCAAGGACGAGAGCGATGCTGCCAGCCAGCACGTTGAGACCGACGGCCACATGGGCCGTGGCCGATAAGCCCAATAGCTCGATGAGAATGAACCCCGAGACCAGGCTGCCTGCCATGGCGCCCACCGTGTTCGCGCTGTACAAACCTCCCATGTGGGCGCCGGCGTTGCGCAGCGACGTGACCAGGTGGCGGGTGAGCAGAGGCAGCGTGAGGCCCATGAGGAACGTGACCGGCGTCACGGTGGCCAGCGCCAAGCCCAGCCGCAGCAGCGTGAGCGCGCCCGGTGACGTAGCATCGTACGCGGAGCGGTATGCGCCATCGATCGCTTGGAAGCCAAGCGGCACCAACAGCGCGGCGGCTGCGATGGCCAGCTCCGTAAGGCCGTAGACCTTGAGGGGGTTGCGCAGGCGAGGGGCGATGACGCCGCCGGCCAGGCCGCCGAAGCCAAGGCCGGCCATGAAGGCAGTGACGATCGTGCCGATAGCCTCGGTGGTGTTGCCAAACACCAGAACCAGCTGGCTCGACCACACCACCTGGTAGATCAAGCCCGCCGCGCCAGAGGCAACGAACACGCCGGCAACCAGGCGATCTTCGAAACGTCGCGTGGCTCCCTCAACGATGGGGAGACTTGTCGCGGAGCTTACGCTTCGCCGATCCTCGGCTTGTACGGCAATGGCCGCTGCCTCAGCGCCTAGCGGCCATTGCCCAGAGGATTGCCCTATGCTGTCGCCTCCAAAGTGGTCTACCGACGGGAATGTTCTGCGAACTCGTGCTCAGCTGTCAAGCACGTAGGCTGTTCCAGGCTTGACGTTGGCGCCTCGCCAAGACTAACGTGACTCAGGGCAATCAGGAGGGAGAACGATGGCCGGCAGCATCGACGCAGGCGCCATCTCGTATGAGCAGCGGCGCGCCAGCGTGCAGTTGGATGTGCCGGAGCGATTCAACTTCACGGCCGATGTGTTCGAGCCTTGGGCGGACACGGACGCCGTGGCCATGCTGTGGTTCGACGATAACGGCGCCGAGCGGCGGATCAGCTATCGGGAGCTGAGTGAGCGCGCGAACCGCCTGGCCAACGTGCTGCGATCGCAGGGTGTCTCCAAGGGCGATCGGGTGTTCATCATGGTCGGTCGAATCCCCGAATGGTGGGA
>DATGVV010000222.1:0-18544 GCA_035299885.1 Chloroflexota bacterium
CAACGACCAGATCGGGCTGGCGCTGCTCAACGTGCAGCAGCAGGCGACGATCAGCAACGGCCAGGTGGCCGCCACCCAGGGCAATTTCTACGCCTCGACGATCACCAACCTGGGCGCAGCCGCCCAGCAGACGCACACCTCGCGGCTGACCACGGAACAGCTGGTGCAGCACATCCAGAACCAGAAGCAGTCGGTGGTCGGGGTATCACTGGACGAGGAAGCGGCCAACCTGGTGGCGCTGCAGCACGCCTATCAGGCTGCCGCCCGGGCCATTACCACCCAGGATCAAATGCTGGACACGATCATCAACGGCATGGGCCTGGTGGGCCGCGCCTAAGGTCCTAGACCTTCCCAGGCGCGGTTAAAGCTTTCCTCCAAGCGGACGATTATCTACGTAGCCTCATGGACGAGGCGTCGCTTTTTTTGAACAGGGAGTAGTTCATGACGGGAATGCGGATCACGAACCAGATGCAACTGGATACCGTGATCAACGCGTTTCAGCTGAGCCAGCAGGCGCTCGAAGTAGCCGAACGGAAGGTCACCACCGGGCACAATATCAGCCAGCCCTCGGATGACCCGTTCGCCGCCTCGCAGGCCATCCTGTTCCGGCAGCGCATCGGCGTCAACGGCCAGCTCCAGCGGAACCTTGACATGGCCAAGGGCTGGCTCGACGCGACCGATAGCTCCCTCAACTCTATGGACGTCATCCTGCAGCGGGCGCGGCAGCTGTCGCTGCAGCTGGCCAACGACACCTATACCGACAAGGACCGCCAGGCTGCGGCCAAAGAGGTCCATCAGCTGCTGCTGCAGGCGGTGGACGTGGCCAATAGCCGCTTCGGCGGGCAGTACGTGTTCGGCGGCACCAAGACGACCGTCCAGCCGTTCATCCACGATGGCAGCGAGCAGTCGCCCAACCTCAGCGGCGGCAGCCGCCCGCCCGTGGTGTACAACGGCGACACTGGGCGCATCACCCGGCAGACCGATCAGGCAGCCCAGCTGCAGGTCAACGTCTCGGGTGACCATCTGAAGAATGTGTTCGACGACCTGGCGCAGCTGGAGTACGACCTGAACAACAGCCCAGTTCGCTCCTCCGGCGCCATCAGCGCGCTGCATCCGGCCAGCAGCGTCACGTCGGGCGCGCCGGGAACCGTGATGACGTTCTCGATCAACGGCGTCAAGATCGGCAATCCCCTGACGCCTGTCCCAATCACGATTAACGGGACCAGCTACAACGTTGTTGGCTTCCCGCCCAACACGCCCATTACGAAGGTCGTCGACCAGATCAACGCCCAAAGCAATCAGACTGGTGTTGTGGCGAGCATCGACCGCAACGGCGTGCTGGTGCTGCAGAACGGGACTCCGGGCGCTAGGCCCATCGTCGTCAACATGGTGGACAAGGTCACTACCGACGTTAACGGCAACGACGTAACTGGCGGCAGGGGCGTCCCGGTGCCCACCGGCGGGCGCACCCCCGAGGACGTAGGGCTGACCGATGCCATCGACAACTCCATCGGATCGGTAGACGTGGTGGCGCTGGACTCCGACCTGGACAAGATGCAGTCGCTGCGGGCGCAGATCGGGGCCAAGACGAACCGGGTGGATGAGGGCCAGGCGCGGCTCACCAGCCTGGGCCTGACCCTGACGGGGCTTGATTCCAAGATTGAGGACATCGACATGGCGAAAGCCATATCTGATCTCGCGAGCCGGCAAACGGCGCTGCAGGCAGCCCTGGGAGTAGCGGCAAAGACGCTGCCCCCGACGCTGCTGGATTTCCTGAGGTAGGTAGGTAAAAAAGGAGCCGCATGATTACATTTAGCAAGGAAGCGACCGAGAAGATTGCGGTCGACTCGCGCCAGATCGTCACCTTCAACTCAGGCCTCATCGGCCTGCCTCAGCTCAAAGTGTTTGCGCTGATCGAGGACGAAGAGAGCCTGCCCATTCGGCTGCTCCAGTGCGTGTCCACGCCTGAGTTCGTGTTCATCGTGATCAATCCGTTCACGATCTACCCCAACTACGACGTGGAGATCTCGGACGAGGACGCGGCCGAGCTGGGCGTGGCCTCGGCGGCCGATGTGCTTGTGCTGGCCATTGTGACCGTGCCCGAGGACATTCGCTTCGTGACGGCCAACCTGCTTTCGCCGATTGTCATCAACATGCGCAACAAGCGCGCGAAGCAGATCCTGTTATCTGACACGGACTACCCGATTAACTACCGCGTGCTGCGGGATGCCCCGGTGGAGAGGAGGAGCGGCCGCCTCCAAGTGGCTAGCTAGAGCCTATGCTCATCCTCACACGTAAAGTCAACGAACGGGTCATCATCGGCTCGGAAGTCGAGATCACCATCCTGAAAGTAAGTCGGGATAAGGTGAAGCTGGGCATCAAAGCGCCGGAGTCGGTGATGATCCAGCGCAACGAGCTTCTGCAGTCCATAGGTCAAGAGAACCGCCGCGCCGCGGTGGGTCCTCTGAACGGCCTGGAGCGGCTCCTCCCAGCGCTCCGCCAGCAGCTCCAAGGAGCCTGAATACAGGGATCAGCGTCCACATATAGGGAGGCTCCCTAATGCCTCCCCAACAACCGGACGAGATACTGGTCTCGCGGCGCAGGAGGCGTCGACCGGGTTGAAAGGAGGTCAGCAGGCATCGCTATTTCCATTGAGCACGCTTTGGATCGAGCTGTGGCTGAGGACTACTTCGGCCAGGTCGCCGAGCTTACTCGATCGCTCGACTTGCTGGCTCTGCAAAGAGTCGTGAGCGTCCTGCGCGATGCGCGGGAGCGCGGCGCCTGCGTCTTCATTTTTGGTAACGGCGGGAGCGCCGCCACGGCCTCCCACATGGCTGCCGACCTGACCAATGCCCCCCGGCGCGCCGGCCAGAAGCCGCTGCGTGTCTTCAGCTTGGCGGACAACATGGCCTGCCTCAGCGCGCTGGCCAACGATGAGGGGTACGAGCACACCTTCGCCAGCCAGCTGGACGCTCACGTGCGAGCCGGCGACGTTGTCGTGGCTATCTCGGCCAGCGGCAACTCACCCAACCTGCTCGGCGCCATCGAGCTGGCCAAAGCGCGCGGAGCCACCACCGTCGGCTTGGTTGGCTTTGATGGCGGCGACCTTCGCCACTTGGCCGAGGAAGTGGTATTCGTGGCATCCCCAATCGGCGCCTACGGACCAGTCGAGGACGTGCACCTGATGCTCGGCCACATCATCACCACGTGTCTGTGCAATGCGTAGCCTGGTAACTGGCGGCGCCGGTTTCATCGGCAGCCACCTGGTAACGGCGCTCATCGAGCGCGGGCAGCAGGTGACGGTGATCGATAACTTCTCCACCGGCCGGCCCACTAACCTGGGCCACCTTGACGGCTCGCCACTGCTGAGCGTGGTTGAGGCCGACGTGGCCGACCTGGCTGCCATTCGGCCGCATCTCCACGGTGTGGATTGGGCGTTCCACCTGGCAGGGCTGGCTGACATCGTGCCCTCAATCAGCCAGCCGCTGGCTTACCACCACAGCAACGTGGATGGCACCGCGGCCGTGCTCGAGGCGGCGCGTCAGGGCGGTGTTCGCCGCTTTATGTACGCGGCCTCGTCCACCTGCTACGGCCTGCCGGATGTGTTTCCGACGCCCGAGACAGCAGCTATTCGACCGCAGTATCCCTATGCCCTGACCAAGTGGACGGGCGAGCAGTATGTGCTGCACTGGGGGCAGGTATACGGGCTGCCGAGCGTGAGCCTGCGGCTGTTCAACGTCTACGGCCCGCGCTCGCGGACCAATGGCACCTATGGCGCGGTGTTCGGCGTGTTCCTGGCGCAGAAGCTGGCCGGCAAGCCTTTCACCGTCGTGGGCGATGGTAACCAGACGCGCGATTTCACCTTCGTCACGGACGTGGTGGAAGCATTCATTGCGGCTGCCGAGTCGACCGTTGCCGGCGATGTGTTCAACGTCGGCTCAGGCGGGACGTACAGCATCAACCGGCTGGTGGAGCTGCTGGGCGGCCCAGTGGTCCACATTCCGAAGCGGCCCGGCGAGCCCGACTGCACGTTTGCCGACACGAGCAAGATCCGCTCGACGCTGGGCTGGCAGCCATCGGTGAGCTTTGAAGCGGGTGTAGCCGAGATGCTGAAGCACATCGATAACTGGCGTGAGGCTCCGGTGTGGGACGTCAACTCGATTGCCGAGGCGAACCGCGATTGGTTCGCGTTCCTCGGCAATCTGGAGCAGCCAATCAGGAGCGCAGCGTGATCACACTCGAACCGGTTGTCCGTGGCACGAACGGCAAGAACGGCCACTGCTCGAAAACGAGCAAGACGCTGCCGATCGAGGAGCTAGGGCTCCGCCTGGATGCGCTGAAAGCGGCGGGCCAGCGGGTTGTCCACTGCCATGGCGTGTTCGATCTGCTCCACCCCGGCCACATCCGCCATCTGCAGGAAGCCAAGCGTATGGGCGACCTGCTGGTGGTGACCCTCACGCCGGACCGCTACGTGAATAAGGGCCCCCACCGGCCGGCTTTTACCGAAACGCTGCGTGCTGAGGTGCTCGCCGCCCTGGACATGGTCGACTTCGTGGCCATCAATCGCTGGCCTACGGCCGTCGAAGCCATTCACCTGCTGCGGCCCGACATCTACGTGAAGGGTAAGGACTATCAGGAGGCGACCCAGGACGTCACCGGCGGCATCCTGCTCGAAGCCGAGGCAGTCGCTTCGGTCGGCGGCCGGATCCAGTTCACGGACGACATCACGTTCAGCAGCTCGAACCTGATCAACCGCTATCTGCCGGCGTTCTCCCCTGAGGTAAACGAGTACCTGCAGCAGTTGCGCGAGCGGTATTCGGCGGACGACATCAAGGGCTACTTGGAAGAGCTGGCCTCACTCAAGGTAGTGGTCCTTGGCGAAGCGATCCTGGACGAGTACGTCTACTGCGAGCCGCTGAACAAATCAGGCAAAGAACCCATCCTGGCCATGCGGCACTTGTCGCGAGAGATGTACGCCGGCGGCAGCCTGGCCGTTGCCAACCACCTGGCGGACTTCTGCAGCAGCGTCGAGCTGGTGAGCTACGTCGGCAACAGCAACGCTCATGAGGACTTCATGCGCGCGAACCTGAGGCCGAACGTCAAGCCGTTCTTCTTCGGGAAGGCTAACTCGCCGACGGTGCTCAAGCGCCGCTACGTGGACGGCTACTCGCTGACGAAGCTGTTCGAGGTGTATGAGATCAACGACGAGCCGTTGGCCGAGAACGAAGGGTCGCAGCTGTGCGCGGCGCTGGAAGATCGCCTGGCGGATTGCGATCTGGCCATCGTGTGCGACTTCGGCCACGGCTTGATCACGACACCAGCCATTCAGCTGCTGCAGGAACGCGCTCCCTTCCTCGCGGTGAACACCCAGATTAACGCTGCGAACCTCGGCTTCCACACAATCTCGAAGTACTCGCGGGCCGACTACGTGTGCATCCACGAGGGCGAGCTGCGGCTGGACTATCGCAACCGCAAAGAGGACATCCGCAGTCTGGTGGCCAACCTGTCGAGCCAGTTGGAGTGCCCCACCGTGATGGTGACGCTGGGCAAGCGCGGCAGTGCCGTGTACCGGCCCGACGAAGACTATGTGGAAGGTCCGGCGCTCGCACTGCGCGTCGTGGACCGGGTGGGTGCGGGTGACGCCGTGTTCGCCATCACGTCGCTGTGCGCGTCCAAGGGCATGCCCTTGGACCTGATCGGCTTCCTCGGTAACGTGGTGGGCGCCCAGGCCGTGAACATCGTGGGCAACAGCTCGTCCATCGATCGGCCGGCCGTATTCAAAACCATCGATTCCCTGCTGAAGTAACTGCTGACCATGGCGGGACTTCCGAAAGTACTTGTCACCGGCGGCGCTGGCTACGTCGGCAGCGTGCTGGTACCCAAGCTCCTCGAGTCTGGCCATGAGGTGCGCGTACTGGACCTGTACCTGTATGGCGATGGCGTGTTGGACGGGGTGGCGGACCATCCTTGCCTGCACCAGATCAAGGGCGACATTCGCGATCGGGCGCTGCTCGAGCGCGTGCTGGTGGGCTGTGACGCCGTCATCCACCTGGCGTGCATCTCCAACGATCCCAGCTTCGAGCTCGATCCCGATCTCGGCAAGTCGATCAATTACGACGCCTTCGGACAGCTGGTGGACATCGCCAAGGACAGCGGCGTCAAGCGCTTCGTGTACGCTTCGTCGTCCAGCGTCTACGGCATCAAGGACGAGCCGAACGTGACGGAAAAGCTGCCGCTCGAGCCGCTGACCGACTACTCGAAATACAAGGCCATGTGCGAGGACGTGCTGCACGCGAAGCGTGCGCCAGGCTTCGCCACGCTGATCCTGCGACCGGCCACGGTGTGTGGCTACTCGCCGCGGCTGCGGCTGGACCTGACGGTCAACATTCTGACCAATCTGGCCGTGAACCGGCGCGAGATCACCGTCTTCGGCGGCGGCCAGATGCGGCCCAACATCCACATCGAGGACATGACCGATCTATACGTCCAGTCGCTCGAGTGGAGCGACGAGCAGATCGACGGCAAGGTCTACAACGCCGGGTACCACAACCACACCGTGAGCGAAATCGCCGAGACGGTGCGCACCGTGGTCGGTCCGGACGTGGACATCGTCACCACGCCCACCGACGACAACCGCTCGTATCACATCTCCTCGGAACGCATCAAGAACGACCTCGGTTTCGAGGCCCGGCACTCAATTGAGGACGCGGTGCGCGACCTCACGTCGGCCTTCCAGGCCGGCAAGATCCCCGACTCCCTGGCTGACCCGCGCTACTTCAACATCAAGCGCATGCAGCAGGTAGCGCTGAGGTGACGGTCGCGACGGCCGTCCCGTACGTCGACCTGGCGCTCCAGCATGCCCCGCTCAAGGCCGAGATCCTGGCGGCGGTGGAACGGGTGCTGGACAGCGGCCAGTTCGTGCTCGGCCAGGAGGTCAAGCAGTTCGAGCAGGAATTCGCTCGGTTGTGTGGCACTAGCTACGCGGTGGGCGTGAACTCGGGGACGGACGCGTTGGTCCTCGCTCTGCGAGCTTTCGACATCGGGCTGGGGGACGAAGTCATCACGCCGCCGAATTCGTTCGTCGCGTCGACCAGCTGCATCGCGCTGGTTGGCGCGCGGCCGGTGTTTGTCGACGTGCGGGACGACCTCAACATCGATCCGGAGCTTATAGAGGCTGCTATCACGCCCCGAACGAAAGCGATTCTGGTCGTGCATCTTACGGGCCGCCCGTGCGCCATGGACCGTATCTGCGAGGTGGCAGCCCGCCACGGGCTGCACGTGCTGGAGGACGCCGCCCAGGCTGTTGGCGCTCAGTACGGGGGCCGCCCAGTCGGCTCATTTGGGGAGATCGGCTGCTTCAGCTTGCACCCACTCAAGACGCTCAATGCCTGCGGCGACGCCGGCGTGCTGACAACGTCTCGCCCTGACCTGTACGAGCGCTTGACGCACCTCCGCAACATCGGACTGCGAAACCGGGACGACGCCATTGAGTGGAGCGGCAACTCTCGGCTGGACACCCTGCAGGCGGCCATCCTGCTCGTTAAGCTCAAGTATCTCCATGAGTGGACCGCCCGGCGGCGGGAGAATGCCGCCTTCTACCAGGGCAAGCTCAAAGATGTCGTCCGCGTCCCAGTGGATGCTCCCGGGGAATGCGCTGTGTACCACACGTTCGTCATCCAAGCGGAACGGCGTGACGCGTTGAAAGCGCACATAGAGCGGCTGGGCGTCGGCAGCGCCATCCACTATCCGATTCCAATCCATCTGACCACGATCGGCCGCTCACTCGGGTACGGCGCACGCGAGTTTCCGGTCACTGAGCGGCTGGCGGGAGAAATCCTCAGCCTGCCGATCCACCAGGACCTCAGCAGGGACGAGCTGGCGCATGTGGCAGAAGCCGTCATCCACTTCTATCAAGGAGGGCACTAGCCCGTTGAACGCAGTACGCATGCGTGTCGAGTACTCGTATCTCGGCCGCCAGTTCGCTGAGATTGACGAGACACTCGATCGCATCCGCGCTCTGGTGCGCTCGGGCGACTTCACCTTGGGCCAGCCCGTGGCCGAGTTTGAGCGCCGCTTTGCCAAGCTCCAGGGCGCAAGATACGCGATTGGAGTTAACTCCGGGACCGACGCCATCGCGTTGTCGCTAAAGGCGCTGGGGGTCGGCCCTGGCGACGAGGTAATCACCGCTGCGAATACTTTTATCGCCACCGCGGGGGCTATCGTCCAGGTCGGTGCGCGTCCGGTCTTCGTGGACGTGGATGAGACCTACAACATCGATCCCAACCAGATCGAGCGCGCGATCACCTCACGTACGAAGGCGCTGCTGCCGGTGCACCTGTGCGGCCGGCCGGCCGACGTTCCGGCCGTGCTCGACATTGCCCGACGGCACGACCTGCCGGTGGTCGAGGACGCGGCCCAGGCGATCAACGCCGCCATCGATGGCACGTTCGTCGGGAACTTTGGCGTAACGGGGTGCTTCAGCTTGCATCCGCTCAAGAACCTGAACGTCTGGGGTGACGGCGGCATCATCGTCACTAATTCCCCGGAAGTCGAGCAGCGGCTGCGGCTGATTCGAAATCACGGTCTCGCTAACCGAGATGTGGTCGAGATCTTCGGGGTGAACAGCCGGCTGGACAGCCTGCAGGCGGTGGTCGGGTTGAGCCTCATCGATCAGGCGGTGGATATCACCAACGCACGAATTGCCAATGCCCAGCGCTATGACGCGGCTTTCGCCGACCTGGCGCCGCACGTCACGCTGCTGCCACGCAGCGCGCGAATCCGCGAGGTGTACCACACCTACGTCATCCAAGCGCAAGACCGTGACGATCTCCTGGCCTTTCTGCTGGACCATGACATTGAGGCCAAGGTGCATTACCCGACGTCCCTGCACCTCCAGCCGGCTTCGCGTCAGCTCGGTTACAAAGAGGGTGACTTCCCTGTGGCGGAGGCGCAGGCTCGGTCCATCCTGACGCTGCCAGTGCATCAGCACCTGGAGCGCGATGAGGTGGAGTACGTCATTGGCTGCGTGCGCCAGTTCTACGGGTTTAGCCAGGGTAAAGGCAGCCGTTAATTAAAGAGATGGAGCTGATCCCTGAACTTGCCCTGCGTCTGCTGCGGGACATGCTGCTCATCAGGCGCACCGAGGAACGAGTTGCCGAAGTCTACCCTGAGCAGGAGATGCGCTGTCCGGTGCACTTGTGCATCGGACAAGAGGCAGTACCCGCGGGCGTCTGCTCGAACCTGACCCGCGAGGACTATGCGATGGGCGGCCACCGCGCCCACGGCCACTATCTGGCCAAGGGCGGTGATCTGGCTGCCATGATCGCCGAGTTTTACGGCAAGGCCAGCGGCTGCTCGGGCGGGATCGGCGGCTCTATGCATCTCATGGACCTAGCGGCCGGCTTTTTGGGCGCGACGCCCATCCTCGGCAGCACGATCCCAATCGCCGTGGGTGCCGCCTTGGGGTCCGTTATGCGCGGCGAGGATCGGGTTACGGTGGCTTTCTTCGGCGATGCCGCAACCGAGGAAGGCGCCTTCCACGAGAGCTTGAATTTCGCTGCCCTGCGAAAGCTGCCGATTGTCTTTGTGTGCGAGAACAACCTGTACTCCGTCCAGTCGCCGATGTCAGTGCGCCAGCCGGCGACTCGCGAGATTTACCAGCTGGCCCAGGGCCATGGAATCGAAAGCCGACAGTCAGATGGCAACGACGTCTTGGCCGTGTACGAGCTGGCCAAAAGCGCGGTCGAGAAGGCGCGTTCTGGCGGCGGCCCTACCTTCCTGGAGTTCATGACCTACCGCTGGCGAGAACACTGCGGCCCGAACTTCGATCATGAAGTCCGCCCCTACGAGGACTACGAGCTGTGGCTGCGGCGCTGTCCTATCGAGCGCCTGCGGAGCACCATGCTCGCATCCGGACTGGTCGCGGCGGAGCTGAATGCTGTGGCCACCTCAGTTGAGTTTGAAGTTGAAGCCGCTCTGGCGGTTGCCAAGGCAGGCCCTTTCCCGAAAGCGGAGCTCCTGTTGGAGGGCGTTTATGCCGCTTGAGCTTCTGGACCGGCCGGGGGCAGCGGCTGAGCCGGCGTCCTCGCGACAGCTGACGTTCGCGCAGGCGTTGAACGAAGCCGTCGATCAGTGCATGGCCCGCGATCCGTCCGTGTACCTGATGGGCCTGGGCGCACCGGACCCGAAAGGCATCTTTGGGTCAACCAACGGGCTGCAGTCGAAGCATGGCGCGGCGCGCGTGTTTGACATGCCAGCGTCCGAGAACGCCATGACCGGCGTAGCCATTGGTTCGGCTCTGGTCGGCATGCGTCCTGTCATGAGCCACCAGCGAGTGGATTTCGCCTTGCTGGCAATCGAGCAGATCGTGAACCAGGCGGCGAAGTGGCACTACATGTTCGCCGGCCAGGCGTCAGTGCCGATGGTAGTAAGGATGATCGTTGGGCGCGGATGGGGGCAGGGGCCGCAGCATTCTCAGAGCTTGCAAAGCTGGTTCGCGCACGTGCCTGGCCTGAAGGTGGTTATGCCGGCTACACCGCATGACGCCAAGGGCTTGCTGGTGGCCAGCATCGAGGACAACAACCCGGTCATTTTCATCGAGCACCGCTGGTTGTACAACATCAGCGGCCTGGTTCCGGAGGACCTCTACCGGGTTCCGCTCGGCCAAGCACGCGTCGCCAAAGAGGGGTCCGATCTGACGATCGCCGCCACGTCGTACATGACGATCGAGGCGCTGAAGGCTGCCTCTGTGCTGGAAGGCGCTGGTGTCCACGCGGAGGTCGTCGATTTGCGCAGCATCCGCCCCTTGGACGAAGAGCTCATCCTGGCCTCTGTTCGCAAGACGGGGCGGCTCATCGTGGCCGACACTGGCTGGCGCACCGCCGGCGTGGCCGCGGAGGTCGTGGCGCGCGTTACAGAGGAGGCACTCTCGGCACTCAAAGCCGCGCCGCGGCGCATCACCCTGCCGGAGTGCCCGGCGCCGACCACCGCCGCGCTGGCGAATGATTATTATCCCCGCCCGCGCGACATTGTCGCGACCGCCTGGGAGATGCTTGGTTTGCCCGAAAGCACGCGTCCGGCAGTTGAAGAGCCGGAGCGGCTCGACGTGCCAGACGTCAGCTTCACAGGGCCATTCTGATGGCCAAAGTCGCCGAAGATGCGGTGCTCGACTACGAACAGCTACTGGCTGAGTACAGCGAGAGCCTGCTTACGGTCCTGCGGGGGTTTCGGCCTGGCGCGGAGTTTCTGGAAACCTGGGTTCCGGACGACGACCATGCGAAGAGCATCCTGAATCTGGCAGAGTCCGCCCAGCTGAACGGTGCGGAGCGCCTGGCCCTACGTCTCGGGCCCGAAGCCTTGGCGGCCCTGGATATTGCCCAGCTCGAGCAGATGCTTCGGGAGTTGGGATCTGTCCACCTGAAGAGGGAGGACAACGGGGTGATCGTGGAGGTCGAGTATGTCTGAGCCGGCGCTGATGATCCATTCGGCTTACCGGCGCGAGCTGCAGCGACGGCTGGACGCGCCGAAATACGAGCGGCGTCTTCAGTGCCAGCCCGATTTGGTGTTGGCCCAGGCGGAGCAGGACGATGTCGCCCTGGAGGCACTGGTCGAACCGGCAAGCCACGTCGTCCGAACGGCGGCGTACCGCGGGCGTGTCAGCGCCGTCCAGCGCGGCCTACTGGAGGCGCTCTGCGAGGTTCTTATCGGCCGCACCGTCCAGGAAGCCCACGACCATGCTGCCATTCGCGTCGAGCACCTGCTTCGCGACCGCGAGTCGGCCCGGCCGGTGCGCGGCATCGTCATGCCGAACAACTCCGATCCAGCCTTTGACCTGGTTATGACGCTTGCGCGCCAGCTGGCGAATGATTATGAGCTGCGGGTTGCTGCCTATTCTCGAGACAACTCCTTCCAGGAGAAACCGGCCGAGGCATGGCTGCAGCTGGCGCCCGATGCCCGCGTAGAGCGGCTCCAGACCGCGCTAGCGGCGGCGTTGAGCGAAATGGGGCAGCCGCCGGCTCTGGTCCAGCTAGTGGAGCTTGAGGGCGGGGCCCGTCTGATCGTGGAATTCGCCGGTGAATATCCCAGCGCCGACAAGGGCGCATTGCTGATGCGGCTCGAGTCGGCGCTGAAGCACAGGATTGAAGCTGCGCTGCAGCTCTACAGCACTGAGCGCAAAGACATTAACAAGATCCGCCGGCTCTAGAAGGAAGCGAAATTGCATGTCAGGAATGACTGATCATACCGAGCTGATCCTGGATGGCACGAAGATCAACTGGTACTTGGACCGGGTGCGTGCCTGGGAGCGTGGCGAGCGTATCGCACCGATCACGATCGACATGGCGCTCACACGGGCGTGCAATTACGCGTGCCACTTTTGCTACGCGATGCTCCAGGAAAACGACCGTCAGGTCATCACGACCGACGTGATGTACCGCTTCCTGGAGGACTGTGCCGAAATTGGCGTAAAAGGCATCAGCCTGGTGTCGGACGGCGAAAGCACGATCTCGCCGGCATTCGTCAACGCAGTCGTGCGCGGGGGCGAGCTTGGCCTGTCAATGGCGTGCGGCACGAACGGATTCATCTTCAACCGCCGCAAGCTGGAGGAAGTGCTTCCCCATCTCACCTATTTGCGCATCAACATCTCCGCGGGTGAGCGTCAGCGCTATGCCGAGATCATGGGCGTGAAGGAAGAGTGGTACGACCGGGTAGTGCAAAACATCCGGGATATGGTCGACATCAAGCGAGCGAATGGCTTGAAAGTGACCATCGGGCTGCAAATGGTGCTGATGCCCGAGTATCAGGACCAGGTCCTGCCTCTTGCACGCCTTGGCAAAGAGCTTCGCCCCGATTATTTGGTGATTAAGCACTGCAGCGATAACGAGGATGGCGACCTGGGCGTGAATTACGGGGGCTACAAGGCGCTGTACGATACGCTGCTCGAGGCCGAGTCCTTGTCAGATGAGGACTACCTGGTGAAGGTCAAATGGTCCAAGATCGAAGCGGAGGGCAAACGCTCGTATCAGCGCTGCTACGGCGCTCCATTCATGCTGCAGATATCCGGGTCAGGGCTGGTGGCGCCCTGCGGCATGCTCTTCAATGAGCGCTACAAGAAGTTCCACATTGGCAACATCGTGGAGCAGCGCTTCAAAGATATGTGGGCCAGCGACCGGTATTGGGAAGTGATGAACTACCTAGCTTCGCCTGACTTCAATGCCCAACGCATGTGCGGCAGCCTGTGCTTACAGCACAAGGTCAACGAGTATCTCGACGGCTACAAGAAGGGGCTCGTCCAACTCGGTGAGCCGGTCGGATCTCCACCGCAGCATTTAGCGTTCGTTTAAGCCCGCAGCGTTAGTGTCCAACTCAGCGTCGGTCCTCGATCTCGCCCGCCGCCACTATTCAGCCTCCGTCGGGTTGGAGTATCCGGAGCCGCTCCGGCCAAGTGTTCGGTGGTCGCATTGGTCCAAGCTGGCGGCGAATGCGATCAGCTCGTTCGACGATGCCCGGGAGGCTATCTGCTTCGCCCAACGACGGATGGGCTTTGAGCACCGCTTTAGCGCGGCCGAATCGTTGGGGCGGTGGAATGCCTATGAGCGTGCGCTGCTTGATGATTTCCCCTCCCAGTCCGATCTGCTCCCGCTTCTGGGAGAGTCGTATTTGAGCCATCCCGATACAGTGACGTTCTTTCGGGGCCGGCCAATGAGCAGCATCATGTTCTGGCAGGCGCACGAGTTTCTGGCCGTGTTCAGCCGTGTGCCCAACCCGGCCCGTGTTGTTGAGATTGGCGGCGGCTACGGCACTTTAGCGCGGTTGTGGACGAGCAATTGCCCCTCGCTATCGAGCTACTGGATGATGGACTTCCCGGAGAGCCTGTTCTTTGCCGAGACCTACTTGCGCAGCCAGTTGCCCGGCATAGACGTGCTGTATGTGACCAGCGGTCAGACGCTGCAGGACATTGAAAACAGCGGTGCTCGCATCGTCCTATGCCCCGTTCAGCTGGCGGAGACACTTCGCGGCGGCGCGTCGGACGTCATCATCAACTGCGGCTCGATGCAAGAGATGACCGACCAGGCGGTGGTCTATTGGGGAGACTGGATCGAAGCGAGCCGGACCTCGTATTTCTACTCGCTGAACTACTTCCTGCAGCCGATCCAGCAGCTTCGTGGTGGTTCCGCCAACTGGCTGTGTCCGCGGCTTGGAGCCGATTGGGATTGCCTGGTGTCCAGGCTAGATCCGCCGCTTGTGCGCCTGCAGTCATGGCGCCATTTCCGGGAGCTGCTGTACGAGCGGGTGCCCCAAGATGCGCGATCCGTGGAGCAGCAGCAGTTCCTGGCGGCCCAGATACTCGCGGCGAGCAGCGGGGCGTCCGCCATTGCTAGGGAGCCTGGGGTTTTGGAATTATTTGAGGCACTGCGACTCTCGGGCTCGACCGCGGTGATTCTTCGCCTGGCTGAGATTCTCGGGAGTTTGTACGACTATCGGCCGAAGGAGCTGGTGTACGTGTGCCGTCGCGGCTTGGAGTCGCCTGACATCGGCGCTACGGAGCGGCAGCAGCTGCAGGCGCTGCTGGATGAGCTGATGCTGGTCGCCAAAGAAGAGCACACGACCCTTATCCCCAGCACACCGCTCTTTTAAACGGGCGCAGCCAGCAGCTCTCGCATTCTTGCGCCCACGACAGCGGGGCTGTGCTTTGCCAGCACGTCCGCCTGGGCCCGAAGGCCGCGTGCCTGTGCATCACCGCGGTTGCTGACGACTGTCCGCAGTAGTGTGGCCAAATGGTTCACCGAGGGCTCGGCCCAGCGCAGTTCTGCTGCAGCCGAGACGCATGAGAACGCATCTGGCGGAGCCTCGACAGTCTGGCAGTCGAGCAGATAGCCATTCTCCTCGTTGACGATCTCGGTGTTCATTCCCCAGGCGGTGGCGATCACAGGCAGGCCGCAAGCCATGGCCTCGAGGGCCGAGTGCGCCCAGGCGGTGGTCCGCCTCGGAAAGACATATGCCTGGCTCGCCCGTAGCAGCGAGGCGGTGTCGGTTTGGCTGAACGTACCGAGCCTGATGTTAATCGGCGCGATAGCCCGCGCGGCGGCGCCTTGTTCGGTCGAGATTGCGCGCTGGATCTCCTTGACCACCTGGTCCTGGGTCCCCCCCGGTGGCGGCTTCATGATGAGCACCAGGGCGACGTCTTCATCCGCATCGAATGCCTGGGCGAAGCCCCGGACCAGCACGTCCCATCCGCTTGACGGCCTTAAGTCGGCCATCGCCACGAAATTGAAGCCGCGGCCCGTCCCTAACTGGGCTGGCAGCACGGCCTGGTACCCATGGGTATCGATGCACGGCGGCAAGACATGCACTTTGCCAGGAGGCAAGCCATTGCGCGTCAGAGCATCGCCGTGAAACTGGCTTGGAACCCAAAAAGAATCGATCTGGCTGCTCTGCTCGAGAACGGCCCCAGCGGGCAGCGCGACGCGGGCTACCTGTCTCCTCGGTCTTTCAGCCCGATACAGATGATCGAGCGGACCATGCCAGACGTCCACGTAGTCCTCGTCTGCCGGTAACGGCGTCCACGCCAGCTCTGCTAACCACGCTCTCTCAGCGGCGCTCAGTTCGCTAACGGGCTCGCCGCAACCAAGATCCTCAGCCCGGGCTCGGAGCCCTGCCGCCTCAGCGGCCCGTAAGCAGCCGCGGACGTCACTGCCGGCCCCGCCCAGAGCAGACACGGGACCTGACCAAACGACGGTAGGCGTTTGGCTGGCGCGCTGCTGGGCAGGCGCTTGCGCCGCCTGGCCAATGTCAATCGTGCGAATAAGCACTGCGAAATGGCGAGCCGCATTGGCGTGGGAGTCTCGCTGCAACTGGCTGAACGCGGCCTCACACGCTCTAGCATGTTCCGAATTGCTTCCATGCAGGCGCTGAACTTCAGAGGCGAACACAGCCTGCATCCGCTGCCAGAGCCTACGGTCAAGTTTTGGCGGGTCAGGCCGCTCGACCAGCCACTTCCGCCAGACGGTGATCATGCCCATCGCCATGTCGGTTGCTTTCGTGGATGAGACCCCGCCTCCGTGCATTCGAACGTTCACCAATGGCTCGTTGATGAACGCAGTTGGCCACTGGTATGAGTAGCGCAACCAGAGGTCCCAGTCGCTCAGGGTCGGCGGCATGCGCTCGTCGTAGCCGCCCAGTTCATCCCACAACCGGCGTCGAAACACAATGCTTATGCCAGGTATGTAGTTGCCGGAAATCAGGTCAAAAAATTCCGCTCGGCCACCAATGTAAGAGTAGTCGAGATACTCGCCCCGGCGCGCGACCACTGGGGACTGATTGAACTCGTTCGTGAAATAGGCCAGCGAATAGACAAAGCCAACTTCCCGATGAGCATCCAGGACGGCAACCTTCTTCTCATAATTGCCAGGGAGAACTGAGTCGTCGTCGCCCAGCAGGCAGATGAGCTCGCCGCGCGCTTGCTCCATGGCCGCTTTTACGTTGGCGTTCACGCCAATGTTCACATCGTGCCGGTGGTAACGGATGCGGGGATCGCGGGCCGCGTAACGCTTGACGACCTCAGCGGTGTTATCAGTGGAGGCGTCGTCGAACACCGCGATTTCACAGTCCACCACGGTGGGCAGCACGCTATCCAAGCACTCGGAAAGCATGTGCTGGCGGTTGTGCGTCAGGATGAGAATGCTGAGCTTGGGCCGGCGCTGAGCCGCCGTCACGTTAGACAGTGAGCCACCACGCAGCGCCGTCCTCGATGAGGCCAAAATGCGAGCGGCCGGCGGGGTAATCGACGAAGCCCTGGGTCGAGAAGTTGAAGGGATCCACTGGCCAGCTATTCATCCCTGCCCAGATAGCGCACCGCTCCAAGCGTTTGTGGCGCGCTACCAAGCTCATCTCCAGGATCTGTGAATCGGGCAGCCAGCGATGCTGGAGCCGGTTGCCATCGAACGCCACCAGCCTGCCGGCGCGTGCCTCGATCGATTTGGCTTGACCGTCAGCGTCCATGTACTCGAAGCCACCACCATCCGTCAGGTGGAGCGCACAGCGGAGCATCCCTGATGGGCAGTTGTCGGTGTGGAAGCTGCCGGCTGGCGCATCCACCTCAAACCTCAGGGGCCGCACGCTGACAGCGGCAAAGTCGGCGTTCAGGCAAGAGTGGATCAGGCCACTGACCTCGCCTTCATAAATGAGCTCGTACAGCTCCTTCATGAAGGCTGTGTCGGGTTGCGCAGTGCCCGTTGCCTCGCTCCATGGTTCGATCGGTCCGCCGCTCCAATCGAGCCGCACATGGCGGTTCGCCGTATCCAGAGTGAAGTCAAGGCGCCGGCTTAACTGTGCAGCCGGCTCAGGGCCGACGTCCGCCGAAGCCAAGCCCGTCTGGGCAAAGCGTTCATTGGGCGCCGGCGCAGCCCCGTCGCCGAACCAAGCCTCGGCTTCCTGTCGGGCGAACTCGTAGCGGCCGGCCACCGCTACCCGGGGGTCGCGAACTATGCTGGTCAGCAGCTTCTGCAAGGTGATGTAGGCAGCGTCCACATTAAGGTGCGTGCCGTCGATGTGAAACCTCGGATCGAGGGCGTTGTCGATCGTCACGTCATCCCAGATGTCCAGGAAGCGGATGCTCGTCTGCGAGGCCACATCGCGGAACATCTGGTTGAACAGGAGAGCCGACTTGTAGCGCAGCCGAACGGGCGAGAAGAAGCCGTTGATCTTCTCGAATTCTTCGTCGCTCAGCGTCGGGGGCGGAATGCTGTGCAGGTAGAGGCTGGTAAAGCCCATGTTGTACAGACCCAACAGCCCGCTGAATAGCGGGCCGAGCACCTGATTGGCAAGCTGCGAAACCAGCTGAAAAGGGACATGCTGGTGCCCAGAAGGCATTGCCAGCCGATCGAGCCCGGGCGCCGGGAACGGTAGCTCGAAATCGCTTTGGCCTAACTTGCTGAGAAAGATCGAGCGCAGCGCGATCTCGCCGGCAAAGACCACGATAATGGGTACGCCCTTGGGCGTTTTGGAGTGCACATTGGGGATGATCAGCGGGTTCGGGCTGACGTGGAAGGGCACCCAGTCGGCCGCCCGCCCTCGAGGATCGCCGATGATGAGATGCTCGGCGGCAAGCGCGCTCCCGACGCGTGCCAGCTTGTTGTCCGAGAAATCGTGGGAGCTGATGCCTGGCAGGTACAGCGCGCGAGTGACGAACGTTTGGTTTATGTGTCGGGTTTCGCGGAAGATGCGGTCCGTGAAGACCACGCAATGGCTCTCGCCCAGCATGTAGATGGGTACGGGCTGCGGAATGTACTCCAGCTCGACAGGCGCGACTGCCGTGTCGATAATAGGGGCGGCTAGAGCGCTATTCACAGAGGAGCGCTGATGAGCGCCAGCAGCTGTTCCTCGTCGCAAGGCCTGACCTCGAGAGCTCCAATGCCCTCGTCTCTCCGCTCAACCTTCACCATCTGCTCCGGATCCTCGTCGCTGAAGTTGCGGAAGAACGACCGCATCACGTGATCGACGGCGTCCGGGGTGACGTTGCGCTTGTCCTCTTGGAAGTAGCGCTGGG
>DATGVV010000223.1:0-2421 GCA_035299885.1 Chloroflexota bacterium
CAACCGTTGGGAATCATCGTCAGCTCGCCAAACCAATCCAGCGCCGCGCCCGCATCGGGGGCACCCCTACCCGAGAGCACGCCGCAGCCGGTGCCAAGCGCGAGCAAGCCGCCCTTCGTGCCCACCCCCTACAGTCCGCCGGGCCCGCCAAGCACCCTCAGCAGCGCTCAGGCGCAGGCCACCCGGACGGCGCTCGAGAGCCAGATCGCCGCGGCCGACCAGAAGCTGCGCACGGTGAGCTTCACGCCCCAGCCCACGCCCATCCGCTAGCGCGCCGCTAGTCCAGCGCGTGCGGGCGCACGTACTCGTCTGGCTGGATGGGGCGAATCACCAGGTCCAGCGCCAGCCAGATGATTCGGGCGAAGGGGTAGAACGCGATAGGCACCAGCACCGCCAGGGCCACGGCGGCAATGGCGGCTTGCAGCCACGCGGCATTGGGCCAGGTGACCGCCAGGACCACGGCATAGGCGATAGCCGGGGCAATGATGGCGGCAACGAGGTTGATGCACGTCGCGCCGATGAAGTAGCCATCGCCGCGCTCGAACCAGAAATGACACGTCGGGCAGCGATCGCGCATCCGGAACCAGGAGGTGAATGCGCCGGCCTGGCCGCACGAGGGGCAGCGCATTCGCAGAGCGCGCGCCAGGACGCGGCGGAGCTGACCGCCTCCGGGATCGGCCGAAGACCGCATGCCTCCAGGCTAACCAACCCTCACCCTCGCCCTCTCCCAGAGGGAGAGGGACAGCCTACACTGATGCCATGCTGAGCGCCGACGAGAATGCCCGGCTGACGCGAGTGGGGCCGGGCACGCCCATGGGCGAACTGTTCCGGAGATTCTGGCTGCCGGCCATTCTGAGCTCGGAGCTGCCTGAGCCGGACTGCCCGCCGGTACGGCTGCGGCTGCTGAGCGAGGACCTGGTGGCCTTCCGCGACACCAGCGGCCGCGTCGGCGTGCTGGCGGCCAACTGCGCCCATCGCGGCGCATCGCTGTTCTTCGGTCGCAATGAGGAATGCGGCCTGCGCTGCGTCTACCACGGTTGGAAGTACGACGTCGACGGCCGCTGCGTCGACATGCCCAACGAGCCTCCGGAAAGCAACTTTCGCGAGAAGGTGCGGCAGACGGCCTACTCCGCCCGTGAGGCGGGCAAGGTGGTGTGGGTCTACATGGGCTCGCGTCAGCTCCAGCCCGAGCTGCCGCGGCTGGAGTGGACCCTCGTGCCAGAGGATCAGGTCTACGCCCACAAGCGCATCCAGGACTGCAGCTATCTCCAGAACCTGGAGGGCGAGCTGGACTCCAGCCACATCTCGTTCCTGCACCGCGACAACCGGCTCACCGCGCTGCCGCTGTTCGTGTTCAACGAGGGCGCGCCGCGCTTCACGGTGCTGCCTACCGACTATGGCCTGATGGTCGGCGCGCAACGGCGCGAGTCGGACACCACCGATTACTGGCGCGTCACCCAGTACCTGCTGCCCAGCTACACCATGATCCCCGCGGTGCCAGGCCAGTTCATCGACTTCACCGCCGCGATTCCCATCGACGACGAGCACATGATGGGCCTCACCGTTGGGTGGCGACCCGAACGGCCGCTGTCGAAGGACGACGTGGAGCGGATCGAAAGCTGGAATTATGTCTACTCCGAGGTAGACCCGAGAACCTTCCGGCCGGTGCGTAACTCGGACAACGAGTACCAGCTCGACCGCTCGCTGCAGAAGACGTCGTCGTTCACCGGCATCCGCGGCGTGCGCGACCAGGACGCAGCCGTCCAGGAAGGCATGGGGCCGATCGTGGACCGCTCGGCAGAGCACCTGGGCGCGTCCGACGGCGCCGTCATCCACATGCGGCGGCTGCTGCTCAAGCTGCTGGACGACCTCGATAAGGGCCAGGAGCCGTTCGCGGCCGGCCACGTTGAGAGCTACCAGGTGAGGTCGGGCGTATTCAGCCTCGCGCGGGGCGGCTCATTCGAGCAAGCAGTCGCGCCAATGATGCTGCCGGTCCATTAGACGGTGACCACCCTCACCCCAGCCCTCTCCCGCCAGCGGGAGAGGGGATACCATTGCGCCGTGAAGCTGCTTTGGCTAGCGCTCAGTGCGCTCGTTCTCGCTGCATGTGGCGGCCCGGCGGCAGCGCCGGTCAGCTCGGGAGCGGACTCCGCATCGGCCCCTGCCAAGGCCAGCGCCTCAACCGCGGCGAAAACGCTCGGCCCGGTCAAGATCGGCTACGCGGCGCAGAGCGGGAACCTGCTGCCGGTGATCGCGGCCTCGGACGCGGGCTTATACAGCAAGTACGGCTTGCAGGCCGAGCCCATCCTCATCAGCGGCAGCCCCAACACCATCAAAGCGCTTGTCGCCAATGAGGTCCAGTTCGCCATCGTCGGAGCGGCGGCCTCCGTGCAGTCGGCGCTGGGCGGCGCAGAGGTGGAG
>DATGVV010000224.1:0-1638 GCA_035299885.1 Chloroflexota bacterium
CGCCCTCTACAACGTCGATGCCCAGACAGCCAAGGGCGAAGTCACGCTGGATGCCGATCACGACGTTGTGGAAAACATCTACCTCTTCCAGATCGTCAAAAATGGCGACAGCTACGAGCAGAAACTGCTGCAGACCTATCCCTCCGTGTCCAAGACCTGGGACCGCAGCGCGGATGACGTGAAACGCTTTCCCTGGGGCAAGCTCAAGGGCAAGTGGGTGGGCATGACGGCCGACAAGCTGGCTCAGATGTGAGGTCCGTTTGGCCGAGTTGAGCCGCGAGGACGTCCTTCACATTCTCCAGCTGATCGATACGTGCGACTTCGATTACTTCGAGCTGGAATCGGGCGAGCTGAAGCTCACCGTCAGTAAGACGCCGTTCGCGCCGGGCGCTCGGGCAGCCGGCGCAGGGCCGGGAGCCGCGAGCCAGGGGCCCGGGCACGAGCCGGTTGAAGCGCCTCATGGGCCGGGCGCGATAGCTCAGCCGCCGGGCGCAGCCGCATCCGGCGCGGCCGCTACGGCCGGCGGGCCAGGCGGCGCAACGGCGGGTCGCGGCTCCGAGCTCCTGGTTCCGCCTGGCTTGACGCCAGTCAGGACGGAGATGGTAGGCACCTATTACGCGCAGTCCGAGCCCGGCGCGCCGCCGTACGTCGAGGTGGGCGCCCGGGTGGAGGCGGACACCATCGTGGGGCTCATCGAGGGTGTTCACGCCGGTGCATGCCGGCGTCCGCCGGGTGGTGGCCGACATCCTGGTGCAGAATGCCCAATTCGTCGAGTTCGGGCAGATCCTGCTGCTGGTCAAGCCGGACGGAGGCTAGCTCGTGGCCATCAGGCGCGTGCTGATTGCCAACCGTGGTGAGATCGCCGTGCGCATCATCCGCGCCTGCCAGACATTGGGCCTGGAGACAGTCGCGCCGGTGTCCGAGGCCGACCGAGACAGCCTGGCGGCCAGGATGGCAGACCGCGCCGTGTGCATCGGCCCGGCTATGGCCAGCGGCAGCTATCTCAATGTCGGCGCCCTGACCGCCGCTGCACGGGGCGCCGGGGCGGACTCGCTCCACCCCGGCTACGGTTTCCTGGCTGAATCGGCCGAGCTGGCCGATGCGTGCGAGCGTTTTGGCATCACCTTCGTCAACGCCCGGGCCGAGCATCTGCGGCAGATGGGCAACAAGCTCGAGGCCCGTGAGCTGGTGCGCAACTTCGGCATTCCCACGCTGCCTGGCTCCAAGAAAGTGGCCAGCCTGGAGCAAGCTCAGGCGGCGGCCGAGCAGATTGGCTTCCCGGTGCTGTTCAAGGTGGCGGCGGGTGGCGGCGGGCGCGGCATCAAGGTGGTGACCGAACCTGCAGGGTTGCGGCACGCGTTTCAGACCGCGGCCGCCGAGGCGCGTGCTGCCTTTGGCGACGAAACGCTGTATCTCGAACGCTACCTGGCCAATGCTCGCCACGTGGAGGTCCAGGTGCTGGGCGACCGCGTCGGAAACACGGTCCACGTCGGCGAGCGGGACTGCACGCTGCAACGGCGCTATCAGAAGCTGGTCGAGGAAGCGCCCGCTGCGCACGTGGCCGCGCCCGCGCGCGAACAGCTCCGACAGGCCGGAGCGACCATCGCCGCCAAGCTGCGCTACGAGAGTGCCGGCACG
>DATGVV010000225.1:0-1977 GCA_035299885.1 Chloroflexota bacterium
GACGAACACGTCGGTCTCCGTTTCCTGCCGGTTGCGGTAGAGCAGGAAACGGCATTCCACCGTGACCTCCTTGGCGCCAGGTTTGGCGTCGATGAGGTGAATGTTGGAAACCATGTGACTGGTGCGGGAAACTGGCTCTTCCGCCCAATGCACACCCGTGAGGATCTGCTTTACGCGCTGGATCAGGGTGGACTTGCCTTCGTCGAACCAGTTCATCTCACGGCCTGCTTTGGTGGCCTCTCGCTCCCAGTCGCCGAATTTGATGTTGCGATGCATGGGCATCCAGTAATGGATGTCTTCCGTGAGAAGGTCCAGCCACTCCTCGAAACGCCGCTGATCCAACAGCTCGGCCTCGGTATACAGGAAGCGCTCGATGTTGCGCTCCAATAGCAGCTGTTCGAGCTGCTGTTCTGTGCTCGGTTCAGTAGTCACGCCGGGCATGTAGCCTATCATGGGGCTCCATGGACGCGGACGACCTCGACTTCACGCGTACAGGGCCAGGCACCCTGGCCGGGAACTACCTGCGGCGCTTTTGGCAGCCGGTGTCACGGGTGCGTGACCTTGCCGCTGGCCAGGCGCGCCCGATCCAGGTGATGAGCGAGAAGTTCACGCTCTATCGCGGCGAGGATGGCACGCCCCATCTGGTTGACTTCCGCTGCGCCCACCGCGGCACGCAGCTCTCCACTGGCTGGGTGGAAGGCGACTGCATCCGCTGCCTGTACCACGGCTGGAAGTACAACGGCTCTGGCCAGTGCGTCGAGCAGCCCGGCGAGGATGAAGGTTTTGCCGCCAAAATCCACATCCGAAGCCATCCGGTGTGCGAGTACCTGGGGCTGATCTTCGCTTACCTGGGTGAAGGCGAGCCGCCGGAACTCCGTCGCTTTCCCGATTTCGAACGGCCCTTCTACTTTGAGGTGGGCTCAGTGGAAAGCTGGCCCTGCAACTACTTCAATCGCTTCGAAAACGACCCGGCTCATGTCCCCTGGGTCCATCGCGAGTCGCTGCTTCGCAACGGCCGGCAGGAGCGCCTGGCTGTGCGCTCGGTCACGGCCGAGGAGACCGAGTACGGCGTCCGTACGGGCAGCAGCGTGCCCGGCAAGCCGGTGGAATACGTCCACTACCACATGCCCAACATCACCCGAACCCGCTCCCGGGCGCGCGTTGAAGGCTCGCGGCAGGATGCCGCTACGCTGTGGGCCGATCGCCTGTTCTTCCACGTGCCCATCGACGACGAGAGCAACCACACCTATGTGCTGGACCTGATTCACCTAACTGGCGCCGAAGCTGAGGCTTACGCCGAGCGCCGGCGCCAGGCCCAACCGGCCGAAGCAGCCGTCCTAAATGAGCTGGCCGAGCAGGTGATGTCGGGCAACACCAGCATCCGGGACATGGATCAGGGCCTGAGCGCCTACAAGCTGTTCTGGGTGGAGGACTACAGCAGCCTTGTCGGCCAGGGAGCGATTCCCCGACGGGAGGACGACCATCTCGGCCGCAACGACGCCCATGTCATCCTGGTACGGAAGATCTGGCGCCGGGAGCTGGCGGCGCTGCGGGACGGCAAGCCACTGACAGGCTGGCGCGTCCCAGCTGGGCTGGCCGATATGAGCCTGGTGGTGGCTGGCGCCTAGAGCAAGCGGACGAGCGTTTGTCATGTCGAACGAAATGAGACATCCGCACCCCGGGCACGGATTCCTCGCTGGGCTCGGAATGACAGAGGCTTGCGGCCAGACTCCTAGAGCAGGCGCTCTTCGTAAGGCATGTCGGCCATCTTGACCGCGCCCTGCTCGGTGAGCAGCACCTGCTCCTCCAGCTTGACCGCTAGGCCATCGCCGAAGTCGCCGTAGACGCAGTCGACGGACAGGATCTGACCTACTTTCAGCACGTCTGCCACCGGCTTCTGGTGCTTCACGATCGATGGGTACTCGCCCGGTGTGAGGCCCGTGGAATGGGTGATGTGGAACGAGTACACCAGCTCCT
>DATGVV010000226.1:0-1723 GCA_035299885.1 Chloroflexota bacterium
CCGGGGTGCGGGTGCCCAGCTCCGACCCGGGTCGCCCTGGCCAGCCAGTTCTGGCTGGAAGATCTGGCCTAGCCCACTGACCAGCCGTGGCCATCGACCGTTTCCCGGTGCCGCGAAGTCCGGTGACGTCCGCGGCGCCCGGCTATCCAGGAGCGAGGGCACGCTTAGCGGATCAGGCCAGCGAGCACTCCCCCGTATTCGTCCCCGCTGGTCACCCGAGGCGGCAGCTTGGCCGCGGCCGGCCTGGTTGTGGCCGGCGTCGGCCGCATAGCCGGCGTCGGCCGCACGGCTGGCCTAGACGTCACGGCTGGCTTCGATGTCACGGCTGGCCTCGATGTCACGGCTGACTTCGATGTCACGGCTGACTTCGAGCGCACTGCTGGCTTCGATTTGGTCGTGGCCTTCGGCTTGGCAGCTGCCTTCGGCCCGGCCACGGTCTTGGGCTTGGCCCCGGTCTTCGGCTTAGCCGCAGTCTTGGGCTTAGCCGTGGCCTTGGGCTTAGCCGTGGCCTTCGGCTTGGCCGTGGCCTTCGGCCTGCCCGCTGCTGTCCTCGCTGACGAGGCCCTCCTGGCTGACGAGGTCCTGGCCGCCGCGCCCTTCCGCTGCGCAGTTGACGCCGCCGACGCTGCGGGCCTGGCCGCCGAGGCTGCGGGCCTGGCCGCTGCCATCGTCTTGGCCGATGCTGTCAGTGCCTTCGCGGCACTGGTCATGGCCTTGGTGGCGGTGTTGATCGCCTGCATGGCCGTGGACAACGTCCTTGCTGACGCCGTGGCCTTGGTGGCCGCCGAAGTCAGCCGGGTCGCCGCCGTGGTGACCTTGGCTGCCGCGGACGAGACAGTCCTCGCCGCGGATGCCGTGGTCGGCGCGGTCCTGGCGGCGCTGCGCGTCGCTGTGCTGATTGCCTTCTTGCTGCTGGGCCTGCTACTGGCTCCGGCCTTCGGACGGCTGGCGGCACTCCTGGTCCGACTGCCGACCGCACTCCTGGACGGACTGCCGCGAAGCGCCCTGCCGACTGCGGCATTCGCCGAGCCGTGGCGAGCGGTCGTACCGGTCCTGCTTTGGACAGGCATTGATATCCCCCCTGTGTTGATCAACTACGCAGAGCTATTCCACGCTTACCTACTGCTTACACCAATGCGGGCTCTGAAATGCACCGGAAGGCACCCGACACCAGCACGCAGACCTGCTCAGTAAGCGCATAAAAGCAACCAATCACGGCCATCGTCACCCGTTCGGACGGAGCCAGCCACGATGTGTCCGGGGCACGAGTTGATCGCGCTGCGCAACCATTCCGATGTCCGGGCGTACCCGCAGGACGCCCGCCATCTCGGCGAACGCAGCCGCGCACCGTAGGCTTTCCTTCAGAGAATGTAGGAGTCATGACCGAACCCCGCGCAGACAGCACCGAACCGGGTGCCCCGCACTATCAACTGGTCATCGATGGCCGTCGGATCGAGGCGGGATCCGGCCACCGTTACGGCACCGTTGACCCGTTCCTGGGGGCCGCCTGGGCTACCGCCGCGGATGGCGGCGCCGGTGATGTCGACCTCGCTGTGGCGGCGGCGCGCCAGGCGCTGTCGGGACCGTGGGGAAAGCTCACCGGGTTCGGGCGCGCCAGGCTCATGCGGCGGCTCGGCGACATCATCGCGCGTGACGCGGATACGCTGGCCGAAATCGAGACGCGCGACACCGGGAAGCTGCTCCGCGAGATGCGAGGCCAGCT
>DATGVV010000227.1:0-7775 GCA_035299885.1 Chloroflexota bacterium
GGGCTGCGCCCAGCGCTGGTTCCGCCCCTGGCAATCGTTCGGCAGCATCAACAATCACACGCGAAACGTCCTGGTCCGTCTGGACCTGTGGGACCGGCGCGACGACATCGTCAAGAACCTGTCCTATGGCGAGCAGCGCCAGCTGGAGGTGGCCATCGCCCTGGCGGCCGAACCCAAGATACTGCTGCTGGACGAGCCCACGGCCGGCATGTCGCCGGCGGAGACGGCCCGCACCATCGAAATGCTGGCCGCCCTGCCCAAGGAGCTGACCTTGCTCATCATCGAGCACGACATGGACGCCGTCTTCAGCCTGGCCGACCGCATCGCCGTGCTGAACTACGGCGAGGTCCTGGCCGACGGCCCCCCTGACGCCGTGAAGAGCAACCCGAAAGTGCAAGAGGTGTACCTAGGGGTCTAGTCGCGCAACTATTAAACGCCATGCGCGTTACAGTTATATATGCCCAGCAAGCAAAGACCGGCTTTGGAGCCAATCACTTTGGAAGAGTTTCGTGCCGCGGAGCGCGCCGGCGGGGTGGCTTCCGTCACCTTGAAGGGCGAAGGCGGCGGATTCTATATGGCGCTTTCCACTCGGAGCGGCCGCGACGCCGTGTTAGCTACAACCCGCGGCAAAGAACCGCGGCGCTTTACCAGCCTCGATAAGGCCGTCCGGCTGTTGCGTCAGATCGGAGTCGTCACCGCCCAGGTTGATGCGCGCAACTGGAATCCACATCAGACCGAAACCACGAGGAAGCGGCCGGACCGGGCAGCGGCCATGAAGCGAGCGCACGAAGCAGCGGCGCATGACCGTTGGTTTCGGGCCGAGGTCGAGCAAGCGCTTCGAGAAGCCAGTGATCCAACCACTCGCCCCATTCCTCATGACCGCGTCCTGCAACAGGCGAGCGCCGTGATCCATAGCTCGCAGCGAGCCATTGAGGATTGAGTGGCTACCCAGCGCGCAGGCAAATCTCTTGGCAATCATGGCTTATGTGGCGCAAGATAATCCGGATGCGGCCTACGTCCTGCTGGAAGATCTTCAAAAGCGGGTCGGACGGCTGGCCACATTTCCCCGCAGCGGCCGGCCCGGGCGTATCCCTGGCACTCGCGAGCTTGTTGTTGCGCGCTACATCGTCGCCAATCGCGTCGGCCCTGATGCGGTCACCATCCTCCGCATCCTCCACGGCGCTCAGCAATGGCCGGTTGCGCGTTTGACTGACGGCAACCCTGCTCCCTCGTTCCGCGGTGGGAGAGGAGCAGCTAGGGCGGGGTAGTCAGCAGCGGCTGTTCGCTGTGAGCTTCCTGGCTGCCCTTGGCGGCGGCGGCCAGCAGCAGGGCCAGGCTGGTGTGCATCTTGAAGCGCTGGCGGCACAGCAGCAGCACCAGCCAGCCCAGGGCGGTCCCCAGCAACAACGTGACCGCGCGGAAGATGAGCGTGGCCGCGGCTGCTGGTCCGGGCGCTAGGCCAAGGTGGCTGAGCACGCCGACGCTGGCGTCTTCGTTAGCGCCCAGGCCTCCGGGCAGGGCGGTGACGGTGGCGGCCGCATTGCCGATGGCGTACGTCCCAATGGCACCCACCCAGCCGATGTGGGCCTGGCCGATGCCCACCAGGGCTATGTAGAAGCCGGTGCCGGCCGCGGCGATGGCCAGCAGGTCGAACACAGACCCAAGCACGGCCTCGCGCGTGTTAACCACCAGCACGATGTGGTTACGCAGGTCGCGCAAATGGGGTCCGTGATGGCTCACGAGCGGCAGGTGGTGGATGATGAACAGGCAGATATTGGCGACGCCCTCGTGCAGGATCAGCGCGCCGGAGCCGACGGAGATCACCGCGGCCGCCAGCAGCAGCCAGCCGCCAACTTCATAGCCCAGGATGCCCGGCAAAGCAGCGGGCAGGACCAGGATGGCGAAGATGATCTCCTGCACCAGGACCGTCGCGGCGGAGCGGCGGATGAGCGTGCCATGCTGGCTCTTCTGCAGCACCGGCAGCAGGAATTGGCCGGCCGGAACCATGACCGCCGACTGGGCGGCGGCAAACAACAGCAGCGAGTCAGTCCATGAGTTGGGCGCCTGCAGCGGCTTCATCAGCAGGTGCCAGCGCGCCGAACGGAAGGCCAGGTACAGCAGATACGAGCCTGCAAGCGGCGCCAGGTAAATGGGATTGAAGCCTCTTGCCGCCTCGGCCAGGCTCGTGGGATTGACGGCCGCGACCATGAAGTACAGCAGCGCCCCGGCGGCCACAAACGGCAACCAAGGGCGCAGCTTGGGCCAGGCCCGTTTGAGAACGCAAATAAAGGGGCTCAAGTCCGGGAACGTTAGCGAAGTATACGAAGGGCGGTTTCGACCTCGAGCAGCTCATTGCCGACGTACTGCATCTCCGGGTGCGCCATGCCCGCGCCAAGCCTCCGGAGATCGCCATCCTGGACAAGGATGCCCTGCCGGCGCAGGTAGCCCAGCAGTTGCCCGACGCGACGCCTGAAGGTCCATCCCATGGTAAGGCGGCCATCCAGCGGCAGCCCGGCCCGGTGCAGGCGGCGGGCGTGCTGCACCAGCCGCCGCTCCAGCTCGCGCCGACTGAGAACGTCGTCGGCTGCCAGATCGCGGATGACCGCCGCGGCCAGGTGGCCGGCGTTGATGGTCATCTGGCGCAGGATGGCCGTCCGAGCCTGTTGCTCGAGAGCGGCCTTGCCGAGCGAGCGATCGATCGGCAGCTCCGGGCCGAAGCGGATGAAGCAGCGCGTTCGCAGCGTGGTCATGAAGTCATAGAAGATGGCCGCCGGAAGCATCCGCAGCTGCGCCTGGCTGGCCTGCACCACGCGATAGAATCCGGCTCGAAAGCGCCCCAGCCGGCCGTCGAGGCTGAGCCCGCCTTCCGGAGTCCAATACAGGTCACGGCCGCGGTCGAGCAGGTCACCGAAGGTCTGCAGCTGCGCCTCGATGCGCGGCAGATCGGATCGGCGTGTGACGTAGCCCATGGGATAGGCCTTGATCAGCCTCAGCGGCGCTCTCACGCTGAGGCGGAAAGGGCCACGCCAGTGCAGGTAGCCCTCCAGGAAGTCGGGCCAGAAGGCGTCTTCGCGGAGCGTGAACACGAGCTGCTGGCTTGGCCGCCCCACGCCGCGCACAAAGTAGGCCGCGGCCGCCAGCACCAGCGAATCCAGATCGCGCTTGTGGTTGGACAGCACGATGGTCGGGTGGTAACCGCTGGCGTGCTCGCGGCCGTAGATCACCACATCGTGGGTGGCGCTTGCGCCCACGTAGAATAGCGACGCGATCAATCCCCGAAACGCGTCCTGGATCAGGAACGCGGCGTCTGTCTTGACCTCATCCTCAGCCAGCAGTCCCCGCTGGCGCTGATGGCGCGGCGCAAGGGTGAAGCGGCCCGCGTCCTGTTCGCCATCGGCTCCTGGGGCCTGGGCCACGCCACGCGCGACCTGCCGCTCATCCGCGGCCTGCTGAACGCCGGTCAGCAGGTGACGGTGCTGGCCAGTGGGGCCTCGCTGCGCCTGCTGCAGAGCGAGCTCGGCGCCGGCTGCGAGTTTATCGACTTCCCCGGGATGCGCATCCCCATCGGGCGTTCGCCGTTCTGGTTTTATTTCAAATACACGGTCACGCTGCCCGTCATTTGGTGGGACACCTTCCGGCAGCACGTCGATCTAGAGGGCCTGCTGGCCGCGAACAGGTTCGACGTGCTGATCTCGGATAACCGCTATGCCGCCTGGAGCCGGCGGCTGCCATCCTATCTCATCGCCCATGGGCTGCGCTTCATCGCGCCGGGGCGGCGGCGCGTGCTGGAGCTTGGGCTGGAGCGCTTCAACGCGCAGGCGTTCAGCCCGTACCGGCGCATCCTTGTGCCCGACTTCGAGCGCGACGACCTGTCCGGCGAGCTGTCTCATGGGCTGCGCTTCTATCCTCCTGACCAGGTGCGCTACCTGGGCCTGCTGTCCAGCGTCGGCAAATTGGACGTCGAGCGCAAGCAGGACGTGTTCATCTCGATCTCCGGCCCAGAGCCCCAGCGCACGATTCTAGAACGAACCATCTTGCGGCAACTCGCTTCGACGCCGGCCCGCGGGTTGGTGGCGCTGGGCCGGCCCGGCATGGAGCACCGGGGGCAAGCCAATGGCTGGCAGATAGCCGGCTACCTGGACCGGCGAGAGCAGGCGGAGGCGATGAACGGCTGCCGTTTCGCGGTTATCCGCGCGGGCTACAGCACCATCATGGAGCTGGCCGAGCTGGGCACGCCGGCGGTGCTGATCCCGACACCTGGCCAGACGGAGCAGGAGTACATCACCGGCTACCACGCCGCACTGGGCCACTACTTCGCAGCCAGCCAGGACGGGCTGGACCTGGCCAACGCCATCGCCGCTGGCCCGCCGCCTCAGCCCTATCGGCCGCCCCACCTGACCAGCACTTCAGTCCAACGTTTTCTCGAGGAAGTCCTGGGCTAGCCGCGCGGCGGTGTGGCCGCTGCGGATGGCGCCCTCCATGGTTTCCGGCCAGCCGGTGGCCGTCCAAGCGCCCGCCAAGAAGAGGTTGGGCCGAGGCGTTCGCGCCTCCAGCCGAGCGGCAGCGCTGCCGGGCGCCGGCACGAACGTCGCCGAGCGGACCTTCTCGACGGTGGACCGCAGCAGCTTGGCCTCACGCGCCGCCGGCAGGACCCTCGCGAGCTTGGCCGCGACCAAGCGTGCCAGATCGCGCCGCGGCACCTCGATGACCGCGTCGGCGGCGCTGATGGACACGGCGATGTGGTGCTCCGGGCCGGGCAGTCCGAGGATGCGGCTGCGGTCGAAGACCCACAGCGGCTCGCCGTCCACGATCGTGGCCACGACCTCGCCTTCGAAGATGGGCCGGTCGTACCACAGGTTGAGGCCAACAATGGGCGCGTACTCGAGCTTAGCGGCGGGCTGCGCCCACACCTCGGGCACCAGCCGCGCAAGCTCGTCAGCCGGCACGGCCAGGACGTACGCGTCGGCCGTTAATCGCTCGCCGTGGCTGGTGTCAGCGCCATCCGCGTCGAGCCACTGGATGGCCGTCCCGAAGCGCAGCTCGGCGCCTGCCGTAGCCAGGTAGGCGACTGCTCGCTCCGGGATAACCTGGCTGAGGCCCACGCGCGGGTAACCCATGCGGCCGCCCCAGCGGGTGCGCAGCAGACCTTCCCGGATGACGAAGCCGCCCTGGGCAGCGCTGACCCGGTCGGCCGGCGCATTGCAGGTAGGGATGACGATCAGGTTCCAGAAGCGCTGGATGGCGTTTGGCGTCTGGCCGTGGCGGCTCAGCCAGCCGGCGAAGGTCTCGTCTTCCGGCAGTTGCCCGACGCCAATCAGCAAGAAGGCTCGCAACGCCGAGAGCTTCTCGGACAGCGAGAGATAAGGGAAGGCTGCGAACGACGGCAGCAGGTGAAAGGGCGCCGGCAGCGGCGCCTCGCGCAGCCTGGCCGGGCCGTCGCGCTCGTCGGCGATGCGCACGTCCAGGCGATCCTGCAGAAAGGCGTTGTCCTGCTGGCCGAGCTTATCGAGCAGCTCGGTGTAGGCCGTGCAGCAGCCCAGGAAGACGTGCTGCCCATTGTCCAGCAGGTCGCCGGAGTCGGTGGTGAACGAGAAAGTCCGCCCGCCCGCGAAGGGCCGGCGCTCCACCAGCGTTACGCGCCAGCCGGCATCTTCCAGGTCAATAGCCGCCGTGAGTCCCGCCAGGCCGGCGCCGATCACAAGCGCTTTTCTCATGTCATCCTGAGCGCCCAGGATGACAGACTAGCTACTCGGTCACCCAGTTCGTCGCGCAGGCAGTGCAGCCAGACGCTGGCCGTCAGGCCCAGCTTGTCGCGGCCGTTAAGGCTGATACGCGCGTCGAACACCGCGTAGTCGGCGGTCTCGATGCGCTCCAGAATCTCGCGATAGATGGCCTGCATGGTGGCCGTGCAGGCCCGGGCACGGACGTCGAGCAGCGGCAGCAGCCGCTCGCCCTGGCGATGGTAATGCCAGGCGCGCTCCGCTTGGCAAGCCATCAACCGCCGAAAGGAGTCGTTGTACACGCCGGCCAGCAGCTCCTCCTCGGAGTAGCCGAAGCGCGCGATCTCATCCTGCGGGATGTAGATCCGGCCGCGGTCGGCGTCCTCCTTCACGTCGCGCATGATGTTCGTCAGCTGGAGGGCCAGGCCCAACTCGGCGCCTAGATCGGGCGCGAGCGGATCGTCGTAGCCGAAGATGCGCAAGCAGATCAGGCCCACGATTGAGGCCACCCGGTAGCAGTACAGCCGGAGGTTGTCGAATGTCGGGTAGCGGTTGACCTCCAGGTCCATTTCGACGCCGGCGATGAGCTCCTCGAAGTAGCTACGCGGGATGTCGTAGCGCTGGGCGGCATCCCCAAGCGCGAGCAGGATGGGATCCTCGGTCCGACCCGAGTAGGCTTGCTCGAGCCGCCGCCGCGTGCGCTCGATTGCGGCGCGTTTGGATTCGGTTGAGCCATCGGTGTCGCTGTCGTCATCGCACTCCCGGCTGAAGGCGTAGGCGGCGTAGATCGCCCGGCGCTTCTCCGCGGGTAGCGAGATGAAGCCGTAGTACCAGTTCTTGGCCTCGCGCTTGGTCAGATCGCGGCAGTACTCGTAGGCGTCTAGGACCTCCCGATCGAGAGCCGGCAGCTTGCTAGGCATGGCGTACCACCGCCTTCGGCGCAGCGAATGCCGAGAACAGCGCTCGGACCAGCAGGCCCAACTGCGCCCAGGCGCCCACCGTCGGACGGCGCGTCAGCACGTCGAAGCCCTGGGCCTCGATGCGGTTGAGGACCTCGATGCCGCCCAGCGTGAACAGCCGCAGGTCAATTTGGAGTCGTCGCGCGACCAAGGGCACGAGCTGCTCACCCATTCGGAACAGCTCGCGCGCGCGCTCGACCTCGAACTCAATTAGCGCCTGCCAGCTAGCATGAAACATGCCCGACGCCAGCTCGCTTTCCGAACAGCCGAAGCGGCGCATGTCTTCCAGCGGGATGTAGATGCGCCCTGCCTGGTAATCGCGCGCGACGTCCTGCCAGAAGTTGGCCAGCTGCAAAGCTGTGCAGGTGGCGTCGGACAGCTCGAAGCGAGGCTCATCGCGATAGCCGAAGAGCATCAGCACCAGCCGGCCCACCGGATTGGCCGAGTACTGGCAGTAGTCCAGCAGCTGGGCATACGTCTCGTACCGCGTCACCAGCTGGTCCTGGCGATTGGCCTGGATCAGGCGTCGGAAGGGCTCGATCGGCAGGTCGTACTCGCGGATGGTCTTGGCCAGTGCCACATAGACGGGGTGATCGAGCGCCCGCCGGCTGAAGCAATCCTCCAGCTGGCGTTCCCAATCCGCCAGCAGCTGCAGCCGATCGCCCTCGGCCTCGTCGCCCAGGTCGTCGACCGTACGGCAGTAGGCATAGACGTTGAACATCGCCTGGTGCAGCTGCCGCGGCAGCAGCCAGGTTACGACCAGGAAGTTCTCGTAGTGGGAACGCGCCAGACGGCGCGTCCAATGCTCAGCCTGTCCGACGCTGTACATACCGGCCCAGTGCCATTACCGGAAAGTAGTGGCGATAGAGATGGTAGTTGATCATGAAAGCGCGGGGAAAGCCGGTACCGGTGAAGTCCGGCTCCTCCCAGGTGCCGTCCGGCTGCTGCCTGTCCACCAGGAAGCGCACGCCGGCCGCGGTGGCGGGATCATCGTGCAGGCCGGCCGCCAGGAGGCCGAGCAGCGCCCAAGCCGTCTGGGAGGGCGTGCTGGGCCCGCTGCCGCGGGTGCTCGCATCGTCGTAGGTGTGTGACGTCT
>DATGVV010000228.1:0-1884 GCA_035299885.1 Chloroflexota bacterium
AGCTGCTGATGGTGGCTGGCGCGACCAAGCACCTTGTCACCAGCTCGCAGGGCTTGGGCGTGCCCTGGGGCCTGTCGCGCATCCTGCGCGAGCAGGTCGAGGGTGGCCACGCGCGCTTCGAAGAATGGAGCCACTTCGCCATGGGCCTGCGGTTCCGCGCCGCGGCCATGGGCGTGCCGTTCCTGCCGGCGCTGACGATGCTGGGGTCCGATCTCATGAAGGTCAGCCAGGCCAAGACGGTCGAGTGTCCCTTCACGGGCGAGACGCTGGCGGCCATTCCGGCGCTGTTCGCCGACGTGGCCATCATTCACGTTCATCGAGCCGATCGCTTCGGCAACTGCCAGATCGACGGCTACAGCCACATGGACGAGGACATCTGCCGCGCAGCCACGACAGTCATCGTCAGCGCCGAGGAGATTCTTCCTGAGGATGAGGTTCGCAAGCATCCCGACCGAACAAAGATTCCCAGCCTCGTGGTCGACGCCGTGATTGAGGCCCCGTTTGGCGCCTATCCGGGCGAGTGCTACGGGCTGTACGAGACCGACTTTGCGCACGTTGACGCCTACGCGCAGGCGACGCGCGCCAGCGGCGCCCAAGCGGTCCAGGAGTACTTGCGACGCTACGTCTACGGCGTCAGCTCGCACGCGGAGTTCATGGGATTATTCCAGCCGGACGTGCTGCGAGACCGGCAGGCGGCCGCCAAAGAGCTGACCTCGTGAGCTACTCGGCGTCGGAGCTGATGACCATCACGGCTGCGCGAATGCTCTACGATGGCTGCTCGGTCTTCGCCGGTGTTGGGTTGCCATTGCTGGCGGGCATCCTGGCCAAGCGCCTGCATGCGCCCGGCCTGCAGATGATCGTCGAAGGCGGGATCGTCGATCCGGAGGTCATCCCAGGATGGCTGCCCTATTCGACCAACGAGATGCGCCTTGCGCCGCGGGCAACGATGCTGCCCGGAATTACGGACACCTTCCTGCTGGCCCAGCGAGGTTTCCTCGATTTCGGCTTCGTGTCGGGCGCGCAGATCGATGCGTATGGAAACCTGAACTCCAGCGTTATCGGCTCGTACAACAAACCGAAAGTGCGGCTGCCGGGCAGCGGCGGCGCGAATGACATCGCCTCGCTGTGCCGCGACGTCATCGTGGTTGCCGCGCACGAGAAGCGGCGGCTGGTGCCAGCGGTCGATTTCCTGACGAGCCCAGGCGCTCGAGTCAGGCACATCATCACTAACTTGGCTGTGCTCGGCTTCGATGCCGAGCGCCGGGTGCGCATCGACATCTTGCAGCCCGGCGCTACGCTCGAGCAGGTGCTGGACGAGACCGGCTTCGAGCTGCTGGTCCCAGAGCGCGTCCCCACGGCCGACCCTCCGGCCGAGGCCGAGCTCACCGCGCTGCGGGCGCTGGACCCAGACCGGGTCTGGCTGTGACACCCTTTTGTCACTATCCGAGCATCCTCAAAGGCGTCCGGCTGGCGGCCGAGCTGAAGCAGTTGCAGACCGTATGATGTACCCATCACCCTGTTTCGCGAGGTATTGCCATGCCATTGAAGGTGGGCGACAAAGCCCCCGACTTCACCACCTGGTCTACGCGCGGCGGTGAGAAAGTAGGCGACAAGATCACGCTCAGCGACGAATGGAAGAAGCATCGCGCCGTGGTGCTGGCCTTCTTCCCGCTGGCTTTCACAGCTGGCTGAACGAAGGAGCTGACCCAGTTTGGGTTAGACGCCGACGAGTTCAAGCGGCTGGACGCCGAGGTCATCGGTTGCAGCGTCGATACGTCGTACACGCTGAATCAGTTTGATAAGGCCACCAACTTTGGTTGGAACCTGGTCAGCGACTTCAACAAAGAGATTGGCCCGCTGTACGACTCGTTGAACCCGGAGAAC
>DATGVV010000229.1:0-4745 GCA_035299885.1 Chloroflexota bacterium
GCCTAGGAGTTCCTCTCCCACCGCAGGGGGAGGGGCTAGGTGAAGGCTCCTGGTGCTCGCTCGACCAGGCCCGTAATGCCCTGCGCACGTTCGTCGGTCAGTCCACGGTGGCTGGATTCGGCTACGTGCCGGAGTACCTCGACCAGCTTCTCGGTCCCCGCTGGCCCGCCATCGATCTGCTGCGACTGCTGCGCGCCGAAGGCTACCGCGGCCGCCCGGATCCGGTGACTGTGGCCAGGCGCTTTGGCCTGACTCCACCTTTGGGCCGGCGTCCGCTGGCTATGCTGGGCTTCTCGCAGGCGCTCTTCGAGCGGCTCGGCACGGGACGCCCGCTGGTCAAGCTGCGCGAGCTGGCAAGGCCGGTTGCGACGGCCCTACCGGATCTTCCCGAGCTGCCCTCCGAGCCCGGCGTGTACGTCATGTCCGGCTCGGACGGCCTGCCGCTGTACGTGGGCAAGTCGGTGGATCTCAAGCGGCGCGTAGGCAGCTATCTGCACAGCCCCATTGCCCTCAGCCGCAATATGCCTGACCTGCTGCAGCTCAGCGAGCGCATCGAGATCATCCCCATGGACAGCGAGCTGGAAGCTCTGCTGCTGGAGCAGCAGCTCATCCGCGAGTGGCTGCCGGCCTTCAACGTGCAGCGCCGCAGCCGCGAGCGCCGTCTCTACCTACGACTGTCCATCCACGAACCCTTCCCCAGGCTCAGCGCCGCGGCGGAACCGCGCGCCGACGGCGCTCTGTATTTCGGCCCATTCCGCCACGCCACTGCACCCAACAGGTTGCGGGCCATCCTGGGCTCGGTGCTGCGGCTGCGCAGCTGCACGCGCCAGCTGCCCTCGCGCCGCAAGCCGCGCCCGCCCTGCCCGAAAGCTGCGAGCGGCGACTGCCTGGCGCCTTGCGTCGCTGGTCCCCCGCCTTCGCCTTATGTCACCGAGGTCGAGCTCGCTAAAGCCCTGCTCAACGCCTCGCCCGAGGAGTTCCGACGGCTCCTGCGCCGGCTGCTGCTCCAGCGCCCGTCAAGGGCGCCGGCCAAGCTGAAGCGGCAGCTGCAAAGCCTGGCATGACGGACGAGGTCGAACGCGCCTACGAACACGTGAGGGAGGCCTTCGAGCGCTACGGTCTCCTGCTGCTCGTCGACAAGATGTTCCCGAGCGTTGCCACCATCATGGCCGGCGAGCCAATCCGAGGGTCGTGGTGGGGCCACCCTGTTGGTGGCCAGATTTTCGCCACGGCCAGCAAGCTGGCAGCCGTGCCGGATACGCTCACTTGCAAGCTCCTCTCCGGAAAGGTGACGTACGTGCACCGCCGCCTGTGGCCAAGCGTGCTGAGTGTTGCCTGCAGTCGCGAGCCCTGGCAGCTATCGGGCCTAAGCGAGCTTGCAACGGAGCTGCTGCATCGTGCCGATACAACAGCAGGCCAGCTGCAGTTGGCCCACCGCTCGGAGGCGAGCGCCGCACGCGAGCTTGAGAAGCGGCTTCTCGTCTTCGCACACGAGCTCCGGCGCGCACGCCAAGGTCATTGAAAGCTGGACCCACTGGCGACAACGCCGAGCAGCCTCCGACGCCAGCATAGAACCGGCGCTGGCTCGCTCCGAGCTCGAGCGCTTGGTCGGAGGGCTCAACGCCGAGTGCGGTTCGTTAACCACACTTCCGTGGCAGAGTTAACCGAGTTTCGACAGGGCCGCCCGGTAGACGACTGAGATTGGCACGCCGCGCTCCGCGGCGACGCGGCGGCAGTCCTCGAACTCAGGCTTGGCCTTGCGCGTGGGGCCCTCGCCGGCGATCTTAACCCGCACCGTCCCGAATTCGGTCTCGACGGTCTGCTCGTGGCGCGGCAGAACGCGGCGCCGCTCGGTGCGGAAGCGCAGGCCAATTGTGGTGGTGTGGCGAAAGATGGCGTCCGCGATCGCCGGCTCAGCGTTGGGCGCGGCCAAGACGGTCAGGAGCACCGCGGGCCGGCCTTTCTTGCCCTGAATAGGGGTCACGAATGCGTCAATCGCGCCCGCGGCCAGGATCTCCTCGACCGCCGGCGGCACCAGCTCCGGGTTCATGTCGTCGATCGTGGTCTCGATCACGACCACGGTCTCCGTCGGCTGCTCGGCCGTGGGCTGGCCAATGAGCAGGCGCAGCACGTTGGGGTAGTCGAGCTCGCGCTTGCCGGCGCCGTATGCGACCGAGGACAGGCGCATCGCGGGCAGCGCCTGGCTGGTGGCAAAGTGGGTCAGGATGACCGCGCCGGTGGGCGTAGTCAGCTCACGCTGGGCGAGGCCGGGCGTTATTTCCCAACCCTCGAGCAGCCTGGCCGTAGCCGGCGCCGGCACGGGCAGGACCCCGTGGGCCGTCGTCACGGTGCCGCTGCCGACGGCGAACGGCGACACGGCCACCTGGCTGAAGCCGAAGTGCTCGAAGCCGGCGCAGGCGCCCACGATGTCGAGCAGCGTGTCCAGCCCGCCCAGCTCATGGAAGTGGACCTTCTCAAGAGGTGTGCCATGCACCCCCGCCTCCACCGCGGCCAGGCGGCGGAAGATGGTGCAGGCATTCTCCTGGACAGCCGGCGGCAGGCCGCTCGTGTCGATAATGGCCAGCATCTCGTCCAAGCCACGATGCACGGACTGCGGCTCCAGCTCGAAGTGGACCCTGGTAGCGGTGATGCCGCGCTTGACGACTTTGTCAGCCTGCAACTGCCAGCCTGGCACCTGCAACTGGCTGAGCGCCTCATCCAGGCCACTCCAGCCCGCGTCCAACAACGCGCCCAGGATCATGTCGCCGCTGGCGCCGGAAAAACAGTCGAAGTAGGCGATGGACAAGTCGTTAGTCGTTAGTCGTTAGTCGCTCGTTGGGGTGTGGAGGTTCGCCGGCCTCATGCCCGAAGGGCTGCATTCAGCGAGCCGGTGCGGTAGCCCTGCGGATCGATGATCACTTCATGGAAGCCCAGGTCGTGCAGGCCCGCCGCGATCTGCTCCTGCAGCTCGAGGGCACGAGGCAGCTCGTCCTGGCCGACTTCTACGCTGGCCCGATCCTCATAGTGGCGAACGCGCAGCACACGGAAGCCCAGGTTTCGCAGGAGCTGCTCGGCACCGTCGATGCGGCTCAGCTTGTCGGTGGTGACGCGCTGGCCATAAGGAATACGGGACGAGAGGCACGCCATGGCCGGCTTGTCCCACGTCGGCAAGCCGAAGCGGCGGGACAGATCGCGGATGTCGGCTTTGGCCAGGCCGGCCTCTTTCAACGGGCTGCGCACGCCGCGCTCTCGGGCGGCCTTCATGCCGGGCCGCCAATCGCCCACGTCGTCGGCGTTGAAGCCATCCGCCACCACGGCGATGCCGCGCGAAGCGGCGATGCTCAGCAGCCTGCTGAACAACTCGGTCTTGCAGAAGTAGCAGCGGTTGGCGGGATTGGAGACATAGTTCTCGTCCTCCATCTCCTCCGTGTTGACCAGCAGCAGCTCGACTCCGATCCGACGCGCCAGCTCCCGCGCCTCGGCCACCTCGTGGGGCGGAACGCTGGGCGAGACGCCGGTTACGCCCATGGCTCGGTCACCCAGCACCTCGTAGGCAACCTTCAGCAGCAGGGTGCTGTCGACGCCACCGGAGAAGGCGACGAGCACGCTGCCCATATCTTCGAGTGTTCGCTCTAGGCTCGCGAGTTTGGTGTCAAGTGGGAGCACTGGGTGGATTATGGCAGCAGGTTCCCTCACCCTAACCCTCTCCCGCTCCGGCGGGAGAGGGGATGGCGTGGCTGGGCAGCTCGTTTTCGAGCTGGCAGTCCTCGGGCGCTTTGTCTGGTCTCAGGCCCAGGAAGACAGGATGGCGGACGTAGCCTTCCGGGGTGAAGTTGCTGTACTTGATGCGGCACACGTAGCGCGGCTCGACCCAGTGGTAGCGCTCCGGCGGGTCCGGCTTGCGCGCGAACGGGTGCTTGGTAATTTCGATCGGCCGCAACATGTCGAGCGTCGTCTCCAGCGTGCGCTGGTCGAAGCCGCTGCCGGCGTTGCACACGAAGCGCAGCTTGCCGTCCGGCTGATAGAGGCCAAGGACGACTGAGCCCAACGCCTTGCGGGCGCCCTCACCTTCGGTCCAACCGCCGATGACGCAATCCATCTCCTTGGTGGCCTTCAGTTTGAGCCAGGATTGGCTGCGCTTGCCGCTCAGGTATGCACTGTCCTTTTCCTTGGCCACGACGCCTTCCAGGCCCTTGGCGGTGGCGGCTTTGAAGAAGGCCTCGCCTTCGCCCTCCACGTGGTCGGAGAAGAACAGAAAGCCCTTGGGTTGGAGCACATGCCGCAGCAGAGCCTTGCGCTGGACGAGGGGCAGCTTGCGCAGATCGCGCCCATCGAGATACAGCAGGTCGAACACCTGCATGCCGACCGGGACCTCGGCCTGGGCGCGCTGGATGTCCGCCGTTCGCTGCAGGTTCATGCGCTGTTGCAGCAGATGAAAATTGGGGATGCCTTTCTCGTCATAAGCGACGATCTCGCCGTCGATGATGCACTCGGCGGCCTTGAGCTCACGGCCGATCCCCGCCAGCTCGGGATATTGCGCGGTGCAGTCGTTGCCGCGGCGGCTCATGAGCCGCACACCATCCGAGGTCACGAAGGCGACGGCCCGAATTCCATCCCACTTGACCTCGTACAGCCACTTAGGATGGGAGAACGGCTTGGCAGCGAGCGTCGCCATCATGGGCTCAATCGAGCGCGGCATCGGCGCCTCGGGAGCCTGGGCCAGATCGACTTCGGCTGCCTCGGCG
>DATGVV010000230.1:0-6719 GCA_035299885.1 Chloroflexota bacterium
CGGAGCTGGAGGGCCGTAAGCGCGTTTACCGCTACCATCACCTGTTCCGAGATTTCCTGCGCTCGCGCGTGGAAGAGGGAGCGCTGGGCTTGTCGCGGGCCGACCTGGAGCGCCGCGCCGGTTTGCTGTATCAGCAGCGGGGCCAGCACGAGCAGGCCATTGGTCACCTGCTCGCTGCCTCCGCCTTCGATGAGGCGGCCGAATCCATCCTGGCGTTCGCCGAAGACGTTTTCAACCGCGGCCGCCTCGAGACGCTGGCCGGCTGGATCTGTCGTCTGCCGGAGGAGCTCCGCGGGGAACGTCCCCGTTTAGCGCTATGGCAGGCGCAAGTGGCCATTCAGCAAGGGGAGCTGCAGCAGGCGATCGACCTGTGCCAGGCAATCGAAGCCCAGGCGCAGCCCACGGACCCACTCCTGGCTGCTGAGGCCCAGGCCCACCATGCCGCCGCCATTCGCCTGCTGGGCGACGATGAACAAGCGCTGGCGCTGTCGCGGCATGCGCTGGCCATCTTCGGGGACGAGGTCACCCGCCGCCGCGCCCTCGCCACGCGCAATATGAGCATGGCCCACTGGCGGCTCGGGGCGCTCACCCGGGCACGCGATGAGGCGCAGCAGGCGCTCGCGCTCTTCATCCAGGTGGGAGATGAGGCTTCGGCTGCCTACGTCCAAAACGACCTCGGCATGCTGGCCATCTTCCTGGGTTCGCTGGGCGAAGCCCGACAGCACCTGGAGCGTTCCGCGAAATTCTGGAGAGACGCCGGCAACGCCGGCCGGCTTGGCCTCACCCTCTCGAACCTGGGCGTGATTGCGTACCTCGAGGAGGACTACAAGGAAGCCGTCAAGCTGTTCACCAGCGCCATTGAGGAATCGAAAGCCGGCTTGTTTCCTTTCGCCGAGGCGGTTGCTGCCTGCTCATTGGGAGACGTGTATCGGGATACCGGCGACTTTCAACGAGCCTTCATGGCCTATGGCGAAGCGCGAGCCCTGGTCACGGAGGGCACCGATCGCGCCGAGCTTGCGGTAGTCCTGAACTCGATGGCGCAGGCCTACCGGCTCCAAGGGATGTACGCCAAAGCCTCCGGCGCCCTGCGCTCCGCTCGAAACAGCGGGGCGACCGGTTACCGGCTGGCCCAGCTCCAGCTCACCGAGGCGATTTGCCTGGTCGAGCGCGGCCAGCATCGCGCGGCCGAGGAGCCTCTCACGAAAGCGCTGCAAACGTTCCGCTCCGGCGGCGCCCGCTACGCAGCCGCGCGCGCCCTCTTCTATCGGGCCATCATCGAAGCCAAAAAAGGGTACCTGGCCAAGAGCGATGCGCTGTTAAAAGAATGTTTGGCCACGCTCGAGCAGCTGGGCTACTGGCAGTTTCTGGCGGTCGATGCGCCTCGAAGCGAGGAGTTTGTGCTTCAGGCACCGGCGCGTGGCATCGGTGAGGACTTCCTGACGCGGCTGCTCGCGCGCCAGCCCGGCATGCGCCGGGTACGCAAGCCCAAACCGCACCGGATGGTTCAGCGGGCGCCGCGGCTGACTGCGACGGCGCTCGGCCACATCCACGTCACGCTGGGTGGCCGCATCATCCCCGCGCAGGCGTGGGGGACGCAATCCGCCCGCGAGCTGCTGTTCTTCCTGTTGATGCACCCCGAGGGCGTCGGCAAGGAACGCCTCATGACGATGCTCGCTCCCGACGCACCGCCCGCGCGGGCCAACGCCAAGTTCCACATGGCCACCTACCGGCTGCGGCGGGCCCTCTACAAAGGCTGCATTCAATTTGAGGGCGACGTCTACCAGCTCGACCCTGACCTGGAAGTGAAGTTCGACGTGGCCGACCTGCAGTCCTTGTTAGCAGCAGCTGAAGGGGCGTCCGTGGGTAGTCCCGATGAGCGGGAAGCGCTGTGCTCGGCCGTCATTCTCTACGGCGGCCCATTCTTGGAAGGTTCCTACGCGGAATGGGTGCTCACCGAACAGCGCCACCTGGAGGAGCGGTTCCTCAACGCCTGCGTCAGGCTCGCCTCCCTGCAGCTCCGAGCAGGCGAGCACAGTGACGCCCTCGCCGTGGCCGAGCGAGGCCTGAACGTGGACGACTCACTCGAGGAGCTGCAGATCATCGTCGTTCGCTCGCTCATGGCGCTGGGCCGCGAAGCCGAGGCTCGCAAGCGCCTTCGGACCTACGGCATCAGCTGGCAGACGGCCGGCTCCGCTCCTGTGGCTGGGGAGGCACATGCTCCCGCGCGCACCGCGTCACGCTCGCTGGTGCTCCTGGGCACGCCTGGCGACTAGCAACCCCGGCGGTCCTGCCCCAGAAGTACCAAGCGGTCCCGCGCTGCGCCTTGATTGAGAGCGTTTTGAGAGTGTCCGGCCCCTAAGGTGACGCCAACTCACAAAAAGAAAGGGGTCACTCATGGGCAAGTTCAAGGTCATTTACTTCCAGGTTGCCGGCGCTGTGCTGGCGCTTCTCGCGGTCGTGGCAGCCGTCGCTGGCGACGCCGCCGGGGGACCATAACCAGGCGAGATGCTTGAGCTCCTCCTGATAGCGGGCATTCCGGCCATCTCGATCGGCTGGGCCCTCAAAGGTAGGCTGAGCGGTCTCGCGCAGCTGCGCCTGCAATGGGTTTGGTTGATCTTCGCCGGACTGGCCGCACAGGTGGTGGCGATGGGATTCGTCGGCCGGAGCTGGCCCGTGGTGGCAGCGAACCGGCCGGCGGTCATCATCGCAACGTACCTCTTGGTGCTCGTGGGCCTCGCGCGTAACTGGCGCCTGCCAGGCATGGCGGTGATCCTGTTGGGCTTCGGCCTCAACTTCGCGGTCATCGCTGCCAACGGAGGGCACATGCCCGTCACTCACGAGACCATCGAGGCTTCGGGACAAGGTTGGCTGCTGACCGACCTCCACCCCGGCGATCCCATTCTGCAATCCAAGGACGTCTTGCTTCCCAAGGATCAAACCCGCCTCTGGGCGCTGAGCGACATCTTTATCTCGCCCCCACCTGAGCGCCGAGCCGCCAGCCTCGGGGACTTCGTCACCCTGCTCGGCGTGGCTCTCGTCGTTGTGGCGGCTATGCGCAAGGCTCAGCCAGCCCCCGGCTTGCCGGCGGCGGCCGCCGCGGCCGCTTAAACCTCCTGCGAGGAACTCATGAATTTTCTATTCGAGGACTTATCCGTGTTTGTTCCAAATTTCCCTCCGCCCATCCTCAGCGATGACTTGCAGTTCGTCATTGGCTGCGCCCTTACGGACCGTCCTTTCCACGACTTGCTGCTGGCCAAGCCCCGCCAGGCGCTGGCCACCTTCGACCTGAGTCCGGCAGACCGTAGGGCCGCGGCGGCCATTCGCGGCGCTACCTCGCTTGCTGAATACGCCGCTCGCCTGGAGCGGCGGCTCGCCAAGGCGGCTCACCGCCGCGTCGTCCCACGGCGCCAGCGGTCGGAGCAGGAGCGGCCCGTCAAAGTCGCCAGCTAGCGCTTCTTAAACTCGACAACTCTCTCCCAGAAGAAGCCCGGGAACCCTCTCCCGGGCTTCTTCTCGTGCGCGACTCCGGGTTGTTTGGCCGGGGCCGACAAGTGGCTCTCAGCCGGCCCCAAAACCTTGTGCTACGCTTCCGGGCGCATGTTGCGGGGCAGACAAGATCGATTGACATAAGCCCCCCACGATGCGATAATCTCGGAACCTCTTAAGCATCACCCGCGCGAATTACCTCGATTTGACTTCTAGGTGAATAAGGACGGGCATGAGGACCAGCGTTGCTCCTGTAGCTGATCAAGCAGAGGCCGATGGCGGCAGCATTCGTGTAGCGCTTAGGGAGGTCCCCAAACACCTAGACTCGGATTGGGTCGATCCTGTTATTGCCGATTGGTCGGCCAAGATCGCGGAGGACACGCATGTCCTCGTCGAGCACACGCCCGCGGTCGAAATGGATCGCGAGGATCTGGACGATTCCGTCCGCCTCTACCTGCGGGAGATCAGCAAGGTCGCCCTGCTCACGGCGCCACAGGAGGTCGACCTGGCGCAAAAAATCGAGCGCGGCGAGTTCGAGCTCGATAAAGGCACCGAGCCAGATCCGCAGATCATGGCCGAAGCCGAAGGCTCGCGAAGGCATCTGACCGAAGCGAACCTTCGGCTCGTTGTTTCTGTGGCGAAAAAATACGTCGGCCGCGGCATGTCGCTGCTCGATCTCATCCAGGAAGGCAACATCGGCCTGATCCGGGCAGTCGAGAAGTTCGACTACCACCGCGGCTACAAATTCAGCACCTACGCCACCTGGTGGATCCGCCAGGCCGTGAGCCGCGCGCTGGCCGACCATGCCCGCACCATCCGCATCCCGGTGCACATGGTCGAGACCATGAGCAAGTTCAATCGCTCCGCCCGCAACCTGCTGCAGGAGCTCGGCCGCGAGCCAACCGCCCAGGAAATCGCCAACGAGATGGAAATCTCAGTCGAGAAAGTGCGCGAGATCATCCGCATCTTCCGCGAGCCCATGTCTCTCGAAGCGCCCATCGGCGAGGAAGAGGACAGCTCACTGGGCGACTTCATCGAGGACCGCGGCTCGCTCTCCCCGGTGGACGCTGCCTCCCGTCAGCTGCTCAAAGAGCAGATTTCCGAGGTGCTCGACTCGCTTACCTCGCGCGAGCGCAAGGTGCTGGAGCTGCGCTTCGGGCTGGAGGACGGCCGCAATCGCACGCTCGAAGAAATAGGCCGGGAGTTCAGCGTCACGCGAGAGCGCATTCGCCAGATCGAAGCCGAAGCCCTCGCCAAGCTGCGCCATCCCAGCCGCTCCCGCAAGCTCAAGGACTACCTGGAGTAAAAGTCCCCTCTCCCGCCGCCGCGGGAGAGGGCTAGGGTGAGGGAACCCCGCTCAGACGCGTAACCCACTCCTCCGGGTCATATATCTCTCGCAGCGACGGCAAGTTCTGGGGACCTTCCCAGGCTCGGTTCATAAAACCGATGCCCCGCTCGCGGACGACGTGCTCCACGAACCGTTCGCCGATGCGATACTGCTCCAGCTTCATCTCCAGCCCGGTCAGCTTCACGAACAGCCGCTCAGCCTGGCTCTTGCGTTCCTGACGCGCTTCAAACTGCCGCGCGATGAGCTCGTAGTCCGGCAGCATGTCGGGGCCCAGCGCGTCCATCACATGGTTGCTGAAGCCCTCCAGCAGGCTCATGAGCGCCTGCAGCTGATCGAAAATCTGCCGCTGTTGCGCGGTCATCAAGCCCGTCAGCACTTTATGCGGCTGGCGTAGGTCCAGCTCGCCGCTCATGGCCAGCCGCAGCAGCTCACCGGCATCGAACTGCAGCAGCTTGTCGCTGGCCGAGACCAGCAGCTCACGCACGCGCTCGTTCATGAACTCGCGCAGCCAGGGATGTGCCTCGAACTGCCACGAGTGCGTCAGCTCATGAAACACCACCCAGGTTTCGAACTGGTCCTTCGGCAGACCCATCTGCCGCCGCGCATGCTCCAGGTTGGGAACGACGAAGTACAGCCGGCCACTGGTCACAGCCTCCTTGCCGAGCAGCGCGGGATCGTACTGTCCCAGCACCCGTCGCGACAGGAAGCCCAGCAGGATGCCCAGCACCACGCTGCTGGTCTGCTGATTGAGCGGACTGCTCAGGCGATCGCCGGTGCGCTTCCGCAGCACCTCCTCCACCGGCTCGAACACGGCCCCAAAGCTGCCGATGTTGGCCTCGATCCAGTTACCGCGATCCAGAGCCTCTGCCCGCGTTGTGAACGCGAAGGTGTCGCCCACCCCGCTGCCCAGGTAATCGACCATGCGCGGCGCAACCAGCTCGATGAGGTCCCGGAAGTGGGCCTCGCATTCCTCGCGTTGGGTTCGCGTCAGGTGCAGCGCAAGCCCGCCGCCAGAGAGCATCGAGCCGATTTGATAGACGCGGTCCCAGTCGATCATCTCGCGCGGTGCACGCCGCCGGGCGGCGTTCTGGGCCACGCCCGCGATGGCGCCAATCAAGAAGGCCGCGGCCAGCTCCGTGGCCAGCCGGCGCCTCGCATCCTGTCCGGACTTCACCGCCAAATCGTAGCCAGCGGGACCGTAATATCTGACGGAGTGGACGATCCCGAACAGGTAAAGCGCCAGATAGAGGAGCTGCGGCGGCAGATCGAGTACCACAACTACCGCTACCACGTCCTGGACGATCCGGAGATCTCCGACGCCGACTTCGACCAGCTCATGAAGGAGCTGCGCCGGATCGAAGAAGAGCATCCGGAGTTCCAGTCGCCCGATTCGCCCACCCAAAAAGTCGGCGGCTCCCCGCTCGAGACCTTCGAGGTGGTGAGCCATCCCCGACCGATGCTCAGTCTGAGCAACGTCTTCAACGAGGAGGAGCTGCGGGCCTGGCACCGCCGCGCTTCAGGCTTGCTGGGCCGGGCCGACTTCATCATGGTGGCCGAGCCCAAAATGGACGGCTTCGCCTGCGCGTTGACCTACGAGGACGGACGCCTAGTGCGCGCTGCCACGCGCGGCAATGGGGTCCAGGGGGAGAACATCACTCCCAACGTCAAGACCATCCGCAGCGTGCCCCATTATCTCAAGCACACTCCGGCGGCGCGCATGGAAGTCCGCGGCGAGATCTACCTCACCAAGAGCGGCTTCGAGCGGGTCAACGAAGAGCAGGCGGCGGCCGGCCAGCACTTGTTCGCAAATCCTCGTAATGCCGCCGCGGGCTCCATGCGCCAAAAGGACCCGCGCGCCGCCGCCCGCCGGCCGCTGGACATGTTC
>DATGVV010000231.1:0-3647 GCA_035299885.1 Chloroflexota bacterium
TCCTTGGCTTCGCCCGGCATTGGCTTGAGCAGGCGCGGTGAGCCGTCTCGCCATAGTTCGGGCTTGAGGACGTCAGGATCGACCACCAGTTTGGCAACGTCCTCGAAGATCAGCTGCCGGTCTGCCGGGGTGTAGTTGTAACTTACGCCCGACAAGTTGATGTCGATCGTGGGCTTGCCCGCCTTGGCTTCCCGGTCGAGGCGCACCTGGGACTCACCCGAGGCCAGCCCAATGTATTCGACCGTGATGCCGTAGGCCTTCTGCATGCCCTGGACGATGGCCTGCCGAAGATTCGGGAATGGCGGGCCGGAGATGACGACCTTGCCTTCCTTCTTGGCACCTTCTTTGAAGCGCGCCCACTGATCAGCATTGGCCTTGAAAAATGCCGCCTGCTGGCCGGCCGTCGAAGGCTGCGGCTTGCCTGCGGGAGCCGACTGTCCGGCCTGGGCCGCCGCGCTCGATGGCTGCTGGCTTGGTTTGGTCTGGCCGCTGGCCGCCGCGGCGCTCGAACTGGCTGTCGTGCCCGACCCGCAAGCCGCTGCCGCCACTGCCACTGCCATGAGGACGCCGCACCATATCGCTTTCACGCTCGCTCCTCCAGCACGATCCGGAAATAGGAGCCCATTCTACTGGAGAAAGGGTGCGTAAGCTAGCGCTGCCACTGGCCTATGTGCGACAGGTATCCTATTTGCGTAAACCAGCGCCAGGCTCGGCCAGAGGAGGAGATCGATGCTGAGTCATGAAGAGAACGAGTTCCTGACCCGAGTGAGCGCCGGCACGCCCGTCGGCGCCGATTGATTGCTAGCCGCTGATTTCACAGGAGGAGGTTCCGCCATGATCAAGCAATCACGCGTTGAGATGCGGCAGCGCGACCTCAGCACCTGGCCGCACTATGACGCGGCCGCGCTCGGCTTCCGCAACTACTGGTATCCAGTTACCTGGTCGCGCCGGATCGGCCGCCGGCCCGTCGCCGTTCAGCTCCTGGGGGATCGCATCATGTTTCGTCGCGAGCAAGGCAAGGTCTACGCGCTGTACGACCAGTGCCTGCACCGCGGCATTCCGCTGTCTGTGGGCCGGCAGGAGTTCCCGGGCACCTGGAGCTGCCGTTACCACGGCTGGACCTACGAGTTGCACACGGGCATCTTGCGCGCCGCACTGACCGACGGCCCGGAATCGGCCATTTGCAACAAGGTGGCGGTCAAGACGTATCCGGTCGAGGAGCGGGCTGGATTGGTGTTCGTGTGGCTGGGAGATGGTCCGCCAGTTCCGGTCGAGGAGGATCTCCCGGAAGACTTGATCGAGCCGGACACGCTGGTGGTCGGCCGAATCACGGTGCGCAAGGGCAACTGGCGCTACGCGACTGAGAATGGCTACGACGAGGCACATTCGCATTACCTGCACCGTTATGGCGCCCTGATGATGCTGTTCAGCCGCAATCCCGGATGGATCGTCTCTCGCAACGGAGGGACGATGAATGGCCCATGGATGAGCCGGACAGCAGATGAGGTCGGCGTTGTCGGTGATTTCCCAGGCTTGGGCCGCTGGCCCAAGTTCCGCTTCTGGCATCGTTTGCGCGGCGGTCCGCGAGTGGCGGTGCGCCTGCCCTGCAGCCTGCGTGTGGCCTACCCCAAGTACACACACTACACTTGGTACGAGCCGGTGCACACGGACCATCACCGCTACTTTCAGCTCATGGTGGTTCATGGCAGCTGGCTCCGCCGGGCCATGTTCTGGCTGACGTACTGGCTCTACCGCCGCTGGATATTTCACGTGCAATTCAACAACCAGGACGCCTGGATGGTGGAGCTGATGCCGGAGACGGGCCCGGAGCGCCTGTTCCGTCCGGACGCCTCTATCACGGCCTGGCGCCGGCTGTGCGAGCAGGCGCGCGGCGAGAATGACGCCGAAGCGCTGCTAGAACGAGGCGGGCACGTGGCCGAGGGTGGAGCTGAGAGCGCCGAGATTGGCGCCATAGCTCATGCGTGACCGGAAGCGGAACTGACGGGCGGGAGGATCGAACAGGTCCTCCACGCTCAGCCGGCGTTCCGTGAGCCCCTGCTTGTAGGCATATTCCAGGAACTGGTCGAGCTCCGCGCCATTGCGGCCGTCCGCGCCATGGGGCCAAGGATCATCGCCAAAGAGCTCGACCGTCTCGTCGAGATAGCTGCGCATGAGCGGCAGCCCAGTGGTCCGCTCGTTCTGGAGTAGAGAGTAGGCCGACTGCTTGGCTCGATCGAAGCCGTCGCACAGCTCCTCCAGGATGGTCGGCCGGCGGTCGACCGCCTCGCGACGCAACACGATGATGTGCACGATCGGGTGAAAGCCCGTCCGGCGGAAGAAGTCTCGCTGAACGGCCGGCGCATCCGTGTGCAGGCGCACGACTCGCTGCCTATCCTCGGGGCTCACCTGCGGCGTTCCCTCCGTCATCAGACAGTCGGCGCTGCTATCCAGCAGACGCTCCAGTCCGAGATGTGGTCCCGGAGTCAGGACAACCTTGACGTCTTCGGGCAGCCGCTGGCGGGAATCGCGCTCAGGGGAGGTGGTGTGCCATTCGATCTCGTGCAGCTGGATGCCCGTTTCGTCCTCGATCATGCCCCGATGCCAGAAGGACGACGTCATGAAGTACATCGGCACCAGCACACGCCGGCCGCGCAGGTCGGCCAGCGAGCGGATTCCCGTGTCTGGCCTGGTGTAGACGTACTGCTGCACGAACAGCCGGTCGGGATAGACGGGGATGGCGGTAAATGGCTCACCGATACTGCGCAGGAAGACGTAGTGGGCCAGCGGCATCTCGGCCGCCTCGAACGTGCCGTTGAGGATGCCGGCCACACTCGTTCCGGGCAGCATGTAGGCGACGTTCACGTCGTCCATGCGCACGATGCCGGTATGCAGAGCAGCTGTCCGATCGAAGCGCTGGATGGCCAGGGTGATGACTGGTCGCGGCGGGCTCGTTGCCATGGCGTCCCGCATCATATCAGCCACGGTTTACGTGCGAAGGCCCGCCCGTGCACCCAAAGCGCGCACAAGCAGCGCCGCCGCGACGGTGATTGCCACGGTAATGGTGCCGACGACTGCCGCGGACGATTGGTTGCCGGCTAGCAGATAGCCCAGCTGCAGCACGGCCAGAGGCTGGGTTCCGCTGCTGATGACGGGGATGATGACGCTCACCTCGCGAGCCGCCACCGCAAAGCTCATCACGGCCGCGATCACGAGGCTGGGACCCATCAACGGCACCACGATGCGGCGGAAGGTGTGCCACCACGAGCTGCCTAGCGTCTTGGCTACCTCCTCCAGCTCGGCGCCCAGTTGGAGCATGGTCCCTTTCAGCAGTTGCATCGCAGTGGTCATCACCCATAGCGTGGAGACGATCACCAAGACCGCCATACTGCCGTAAAACGGCGTTAGGAATGGCGTCCGCAGCACGAACAACAGGTACGCCAGGCCGAGGATAATGCCGGGGATGGTGAACGGCACCCAGCTCAGCACGTCGAACGCCCAGCGCCCGCCAAAGCGGGTCCTGACCGTCACGTAGGCCATAAGGCTGCAGATGGTCACCGCCGCGATAGCCGTCCCCGTACCCAGGACGATGGTGTTCACTACCGAGCCCAGGAAGCTGGGATTGCCCAGGACCTCCGCCCAGTGCCGCA
>DATGVV010000232.1:0-5124 GCA_035299885.1 Chloroflexota bacterium
CGGCGTATTGGGCCGTGAGGCGCAGCGTGATCTTCTCGCCGCCACCGCCGATCAGGATCGGGATCCGACCGATAGGCGGCGGATTGAGCTTGCCCAGGCGGCGCTTGATGCGCCCCAGGCTTTCCTCCAGCAGCTTCAGCCGCGATCCCCGGGTCCCGAAGTCGTAGCCGTACTCTCGATAGTCGCGCTCGAACCAGCCGGCCCCGATGCCCAGGATGAAGCGCCCGCCGCTGAGCTGATCGATCGTGCGCGCCATGTCGGCCAGTAGGTCCGGATTGCGGTAGCCGCCGCCGGTCACCATCGCGCCGAGCTGGGCGCGCGAGGTGTCCACGGCCATGGCTGCCAGGAGTGTGTAGCACTCGAAATGGGCGCCGTTGCGGTCGCCATACAGCGGAAAGAAGTGGTCCCACAGCCACAGGCTGTCCACGCCTAGCTCATCGGCCCGCTTCCAGGCCTCTCGCAGGGCCTCCACGGACGTGTGCTGTGGGTGCAGCTGCAAGCCCACCTTGAATCGCGGCATACCTCGATGTTAGGGCACGGGGAACGCCCACCTCGCGGACGGGGCTCGCCGGGACTCCGGCGGGCACCTTCTTCTTGCGCCTCAGCGAGCGACCTGGTAGCGTACTCGCCAAACGGGGGATTCGATGCGGGATATGAGCCCGGGGCCGCCGAGCGCGGCGGCCGCGGCGGCTGACGAGATCGACTGGCAGCGCATCCAGCACATCCTCGTAAGCGCCATCTGCGCGCTGCTGCTGCTGATAGCGCTGTGGCTGGCCGCCGAGCGCGTCTCCAAGATCCTGCTGATCGTGGCCATGGCGGGGGTACTGGCCTACGTAGCGCATCCCGCCGTCAAGCTGTTGGAGCCGCGGCTGTCGCGGCCGGGCGCCACCATCCTGGTGTATCTGCTGTTCGTGGTGCTGGCGGCGGCCCTCGGCTCGCTGCTGATCCAGCGCCTCGTAGCGCAGCTGGGCTCCTTCGCGCAGGCCGTTCCGGCCGAGGTGGATGCACTCCAGGCGCGGCTGAGCGGGCTCGAGCGGCAGCTGGGTGCGGGCGGCATGATCAGCGGCCAGCTGGCGGGCCTGCAGCAGGCGCTTGGCGCCAACCGCGCGGCGGGCATCCTGGGCTCCGTTGGCGCGGCCATGACCAATGTCATCCTCACCCTGTTCATCAGCCTCTATTTCGTGCTGGATGGCGAGCGCATCATCGGCAGCATCCGGCGCATGGTGCCGCGCGAGCATCAGGACAAGGTGTTGTTCGTGCAGAACACGCTGAGCCACATCGTGGGCGCGTACATCCGCGGCCAGGTGCTGATGGCGCTGATTGTGTCGGTCTCGACCGGCATCGGCGGTTCCTGCTGGGCGTGCAATATGCACTGCTCATCGCCGTGGCGGCCTTCGTGTTCCAGCTGATCCCCATGATTGGGCCCTTCCTGACCGGCGCGCTGGCGGTGACCATCGCCGCTTTCCAGAGCTTCTCGCTCGTCGTGTGGGTGCTGGTTTACTACCTCACCGTGCAGCTGATCGAGAGCAATGTGCTTGGACCGCGCATCAGCGGCCGAGCTGTGGGCCTGCATCCGGCTGCCTCGCTGCTGGCCCTCATCACCGGCGCCGAGCTGTTCGGTTTTTGGGGCGCGATGCTGGCCGTGCCAGTGACGGGCCTGGTCTACGTTATCGCCACGGCCGTCATCCACCTCACTGGCCGCGCCGCGCTGAAGCTGATTGAACCGCGTGTGAGACAGCACCTCGACCGGCGCATGGTCTAGCTTCTGCTAAAACTCCGCGAGCGTGATGAGAATCTGGCCTGGCCAGCCGTATCCCCTTGGGGCCACGTTCGATGGCATAGGCACAAACTTCGCCGTCTTTTCCGAAGTAGCCGAATGCGTCGAGCTCTGCCTGTTCGAGGATGGTGAAGAGCAGCGCATCGAGCTGCCTGAGGTCAGCTCGTACGTTTGGCACGGCTATTTGCCGGACGTTGGCCCGGGCACTCGCTACGGCTTCCGGGTGCAGGGGCCGTGGGCGCTCAGGGAAGGGCACCGCTGCAACCCGGCCAAGCTGCTGCTCGATCCTTATGCCAAAGCCGTCGAGGGCGAGATCAACTGGCACAGGGCTGTGTTCCCGTACGTCTGGTCGCACCACGATCGCGCCAGCGCCCTCAATAGCGCGCCCTACGTGCCGCGCTCGCTGGTCATCAACCCCTACTTCGACTGGAATGGTGACCGCCCGCCGCGCATCCCGCTGAACGAGTCGATCATCTACGAAGTCCACATCAAGGGCTTCAGCATGCGCCATCCGGACCTGCCCGAGGATGTGCGCGGCACCTACGCCGGGCTGGCGCATCCGGCGGCCGTCGAGTACCTCACGCGATTGGGCGTCACGGCGGTCGAGCTGCTGCCGGTGCACCAATTCGTGCAGCACGAGCACCTCCTGGAGCGGGGCCTGCGCAACTACTGGGGCTACGACTCCATCGGCTACTTCGCGCCGCATAACGAGTACGCCAGCAACAGCCGCGACGGCCGCCAGGCGCAGGAATTCAAGCAGATGGTCAAGACTCTGCACCAGGCCGGCATCGAGGTCATCCTGGACGTGGTCTACAACCACACCGCCGAAGGCAATCATCTGGGCCCGATGCTGTGCTTCAAAGGCGTCGACAACGCCGCCTACTACCGGCTGGATCCGCAGGACCCGAGCCGCTACGTGGACTACACCGGCACGGGCAACACCCTCAATCCCAACAACCCGCACGTGCTGCAGCTGGTCATGGACAGCTTGCGCTATTGGATTCAGGAGATGCACGTGGACGGCTTCCGCTTCGATCTCGCCCCTGTGCTGGCCCGCGAGATGCACAAAGTGGATCGCCTGTCGGCCTTCTTCGACCTCATCCAGCAGGATCCCACCGTGCGCCAGGTGAAGCTCATCGCCGAGCCGTGGGATGTGGGCGAGGGCGGCTACCAGGTGGGCAATTTCCCCACCCTGTGGTCGGAGTGGAACGGCAAGTACCGTGACACGCTGCGTGATTACTGGCGCGGCGCCGACCGTTCCTTGCCCGAGTTCGGCTATCGCTTGACCGGCAGCTCGGACTTGTATGCGCATAACGGCCGCAAGCCCTACGCGAGCGTCAACTTCGTGACCTGTCACGATGGCTTCACTCTGACCGACCTGGTGTCCTACGATCACAAGCACAACGAGGCCAACGGCGAGGAGAACGTGGACGGCATGGACGACAACCGTTCTTGGAACTGCGGCGTCGAGGGCCCGACTGACGACCCGGCGGTCAACGAGCTGCGCGCGCGGCAGAAGCGGAACTTCCTGGCCACACTGCTGCTGACACAGGGCATACCCATGGTCCTGGGGGGCGATGAGATCGGCCGCACCCAGGGCGGCAACAACAACGCCTACTGCCAGGACAACGAGATATCCTGGTTCGACTGGGAGCAGGCCGACGAGGAACTGCTGGCCTTCACCCGCGCCCTCATCCAGTTCCGCAAGGAGCATCTCACCTTCCACCGCCGCTTGTGGTTTCAAGACCGGCCGATCTGGCACGCCGACGAGCTCGAGATCGCTTGGTGCAAGCCCGATGGCGAGGAGATGGAGGACGATGACTGGCAGGCCGGCTTCGCCAAGTCGCTAGGCGTGTTCCTGAACGGCGAGGCCATCGCCGGCATGGACACCCGCGGCGAGCGCGTGGTGGACGACACGTTCTACCTGCTATTCAACGGCCACCACGAGCGGCTGGACTTCACCCTCCCGCCCGCCGAATGGGGAAAGCAGTGGCTCGAAGTCGTGAACACCGCCACCGGCTTCGTGGGCGGCTCCGAAGCCACCTTCCCCGCCCGCGGCACCGTCCAAATGGCCGGCCGCTCGCTGGTGGTGCTGAAACGAGAGGAGTAGGGGCTAGCGCTTCCTGCGGCCTCGCCGGGGCGATGGCGCCGTCGCTTCGGCCGTGGGCGCGGCGTTGCCTTCGGAGTGCAGCAGGCCGGAGGCGGCGGAATGGGCGGTCAGCCGGTAGTCCGGCGCCTGGATCGCCCAGCGCTCAGTGAAGGAGTTGTCCAGCATCCGCGAGCGGATGCGGTCCTCCACGCCGTCGACCTCGGCGTTGCTGGTGAAGATCGTCGGCAGCTCGTTGTTGTAGCGGTAATTGATGAGCTGGAACAGTGTCTCATTTACCCACGGCGTGCTGTTCTCAGCGCCAAGGTCGTCCAGCGCTAAGAACTCGACCATCTTGACCCGCCGGAAGTAGTCGTCGCCACCGCCTTCGGAATGAGGGTTGAAGGTGGCCCGCAAGTAATCCAGGAAATCGGGTACGACCACGAACATGGCCGGGCAATCAAGCGTGGCGATGCGGTGGTTTACTGCCGCCGCCGCCAGGTGCGTCTTGCCGCAACCGTAGGTGCCGTACAGCAGCAGCCAGCCCTGAGGCCAAGGTTTTTCGGCATAGGTCCGCACGGCGTCCCAGACGTCGAACAGGTTTTTGCTGTGGTCCTCCGGGATATCGCCTTCACGGAACTCGAAGGATTCGAACGTCATGCGCGACAGCGCGCGCAGGCCGCTTTGCTCTCGCAGCATGCGATGATGCCGCTCGCGCAGCACTCGCGCGGTGCAATCGCATGGGAAGGCCCGGCCGCGGTCGGGGTGATCCAGGGGCAGGTCGTAGTACACCCAGCCCGCGCCGTTGCACAGCGGGCACTTCGGCGCCTCAGTGGCGGAAGAGGTGCCCGAACTCCCCTTTGAGGTAGTGGTCGGGGTCGTATACCTCGCCAGGATGTCGCTTAAACGTTCCATTCTCTCGTCCCTCGGCCGCCCAGCGGCCCAAAATGGCCTTGATGTAGCGCCAGCTGCGCTTGTTGCTTTCGACCGCGATGCGGAACGCCTCCTCGATCCACACCTCGGGGTAGGTTGCCTCGGCCTCCATCAGCTCCTCCGCGAGCATGCGCGTCAGCAGGCCGATGTTCTGCTCGTACAGCGAGAAGACGTTCGGCCGCGTCAGCTCGATGGTGGCCGCTTCGGACGTGCCCAGCCGCTTGCAGAGCTCCGTTGCCTCCTCGCTGGAGCCCTTCAGATCGCGCAGCAGCGCCCGCCCGCGCTCGGTATTCAGCAGGAACCATTCTTCCGCCTGCTCGCCATCGCG
>DATGVV010000233.1:0-1596 GCA_035299885.1 Chloroflexota bacterium
GAGGGCGCCGCCGTTACACCCCTGGTCCGGCGGCGCGGGTCGTGTGGTGCCGGCCCAGTCGGAAACCACGAACTTGGGGTAGTTGGCGCAAACCGTGCCCGCCGGCACCGGTGGGACGGCGGCGCTGTAGCCATCGCAGATGGTCGCAAGCCGCGTCCCGGTGGAGGCGTCGGCGACGTGATAACCGCTGTAGCCATAAATGAAACCATCAAATGCGTTTTGCGGCGCCGCATTCATGCCGACCGCGATCACCAGGTGGCCCTGGTGCCAGCCCACCGGCCATTCGAGCACGGTGCCGGACGAGAAGAGGTCGATGTGGTGGCCTCCGCCCATCAGGTCCTCTACGTAGAGCCGGGTCTTGGCTGGATATGGGTACGTGATCACCGCGACAGCGATCCGGCTGTCGTCTGGACTCACGGCGAACACGGCGGCCGACTTCGAATCCACCGAGATGGTCGTCGCCGCCCCGGTGGTGCCGTCTGGCTTCAAGAACATGACGCTCGAGTCGCCGTCCAGGTAGTAAAGGCGCGAGCTCGATGCAGAGACGTTGGGCATCTGCACCAAGATCCCCCCCGGCTGGCTGCGTTTACGGCCGACGGCGGTGAATGCCACCCGCCCGTCGACCCCGACCAGGTTGATCGTGTAGGTGGTCCCCCCATCGATGATGAAATCCTTGACGACGATGCCGAGCGGCAGCGCGGCGGGCGTCGGCGCCGCAGACGGCGATGCCCCGATTGTGGGGCTGGGTGACGCGTTGGGGGTTGCAGTTGCCGTCGGGCTTGGATTCGATCCGCTCGGCCCAGTTCCACAGCCTATGACCAGGACGATCAACGCGGGCGCGGCCCACCGCATATGAGGCAAACGTAGAACACCTGCAGCCGTTACGTCGAACCGTACCTACGGCCGCGAACCAGCCGGGAGTACCTCGAGGTTGATGGTGCTGCTGCGTGGGCCATTCGAGTTCCAGGACAGCCGAAACGTCCAGCAGCCCGGCGTCGGCACGTCCGTGATGCTTGGGCCGCCCGGAATCGTCACGACACACTGCGACTCGCCCAACGGATGCCCTTCGACCAGCACATTGCCTCCGGACGGGCTGTCCTTGGCTTCCCAAAGGACCTTGTTCTGACTGCCATCGACCCGAGGGCTTTCCCCGGCGACGAGCTGAGTGGCGAACAGGTACGCAACGGTGTCGCCGCCCGTGCCGAAGGCCCAGGGCACGGGCCATGGCGTTCCCTTGGCATGGCTCCAGCCACCCTGTGCCCAGAGCGGCGGCTCGGCATCGGTGAGCACCGTTCCCGCGCAGGCGCCATTAAAGGAATGAACGGCTGCCTTCGGGCTCGGTTGAACCTGCGCCGGGGTGGTTGGGGAGGTCGTACAGGCGCCGGCCATGATCAGGAGCAGAGCAACCAGTCCAGCCAAATTGCTTTTGTGGATCACCACCCCAGTACACCAGCGACTCGGAGAGCGTTCCGTCTGGTTGCTAAACCGGCATCGGTGTGCCGGTGAGCTCCTCGCAAGCTGCCAGCAGCGCATCCTGGACAGTCACGTCAGAGGCCGCAGGATGGATGTGCTGCCGCTTCTTGTGAAAGAAGTACG
>DATGVV010000234.1:0-6267 GCA_035299885.1 Chloroflexota bacterium
CTGGCGGGATAGAGAGAGACGTCAGCTTCGTGGACGCCGAGCCCGAGGTGCTTGACGGCGTCGACGCCGCCTACCAGGCCAAATATCGCGGCCCGAACGCTCAGTTCGTGCCTTCAGTGCTGATCGCTTCGGCACGTACATCGACGCTCAAACTGGTGCCGCGCTCGTAGATAGGAGAGAACATGGCAATTGCGAAATCGGACCGGATGCTTGAGCTCAACAACGGCGTGCAGATGCCGTCCCTGGGGCTCGGCGTTTTCCAGAGCCCCCCTGCCGAGACCGTTGGCGCGGTTGAGGCGGCGCTCGCAGCTGGTTACCGGCTCATCGACACGGCAGCCGCCTATGGCAATGAGCGCGAGGTGGGCGAAGCCATTCGCCGCTCGGGCATCGACCGCGCTGAGATCTTCGTTACCAGCAAGCTCTGGATCAGTGACTACGGCTATGAGCCGGCTCTCCGCGGATCTGCCGGCAGCCTCCGCAGGCTGGGAGTCGACTACGTGGACCTGTACCTGTTGCACCAGCCGATGCCGAATGACTTCGAGGCCACGGTCGGCGCATACACTGCGCTTGAGAAGGTGCTGGCGGACGGCCAAGCGCGCGCCATCGGTGTGTGCAACCACAAGCCCGAGCACCTCGAAAACCTTATCGGCCGTACTGATGTCGTCCCAGCTGTCAACCAGGTCGAGGTTCACCCCGTACTTCAGCCAGCCCGAGTTACAAGCGGCCCACGCTCGCTACGGGATCGTCACCCAGGCCTGGTCACCGATCGGCGGCGTGTACGTGTACCGGCCTGCAGACCCGAACGCGCCGAAGAACCCGCTCGTGGACCCGACGATCGTCGACCTCGCAACGAAATACGGCAAGACCCCCGCCCAAGTCATCCTCCGCTGGCATATCCAGCACGAGCGCTGTGCCATCCCGAAGTCGGTCCATGCGAACCGGAGCGCCGAGAATTTCGACGTCTTCGACTTCGAGCTGACCACGGCTGAGCTCGCGACCATCGACGCTCTGGACACCGGTCATCGCGGAGGGCCGGAACCCGATCTCATCGACACCACTACGTATCCGTACCGCGTGGAGAACTGAACTCGAAGTAGGTTACGGTCTCCCCAAGATCGCGTCGCGACCGACGGGATGCATTTTCGGCAAACTGCTTCTCGTCTCCTGAATTTGCGGCAATGTCTTTTGAGCGCGGTGGTCGGCCCCGCACTGGTGTGTAGCACCGTCTGCGGCAAGCTTGGCCATCCCGGTGCGGCAATTCCTCGAGTTAGCTGACAAAGAAGAAGAAGAAGACCCCCCGCCGCCGCCGCCGCGGCGACCATCTGGCGGGTGACCGCAGTCGCAGCAGCATCAGCAGCCGCGGGGGCTGCTGGGGCACCACGCACGAGCGTCTGATGGTAATGTTCTAAGTGAGTTGACTAACTTGCTGAAGGGTCGCGCCGATGAGAAGCGGGGAAAGGCAGTGCCCTAACGGTAAGGCAGTGCCCTAACCTCACCCTGAAAAAATCGTTGACGCTCACGTGAGAGTCACCGTGCGTGGACTGCAGCACATACTATCACGTCAGTATGATCTTAGACGCTTGCGCGGGCTGACCCGAAGAAGCCCAGCCGTCGGGCCAGCACCAAGCCCGTCACGTTGATCGCGAGCATGATCATCGCCAGGGCGCAAACGATTTCCAGATTGCTGGTGCTGAAGTACTTGAACAACACCACGGACAGCATCGGAGTGCCGGGACCTGCCAGGAACACGATCGAGCTGAGCGATCGGGCGAAGGTCACGAATAAGATGATGATGCCCGCCGCCATAGCGGGCCGCAGGAGCGGCAGCAAGATACGCCGGTAGGTCGTCGCCCAGCCAGCGCCGTGAACTCTGGACGACTCCTCTAGCTCGGTGTCGATCTGCACCATCACGCCCGACATCAGCCGCACGCCGAGCGGCAGACCACTGGTGACGAAGGCGATACCGATCAGCACCATCGTGCCGTAAATCGGGATCGGGAAGCGGATGTAGGCCCACAGCATCCCAAGACCAACCACGACGCCAGGAATGGTCCACGGAATCCACGAGATGAAGTCGAGCGACTTTCGTGCCGGATACCGGGTGCGGGTGACGATGTAGGCCACGAGCGAGCACAGCACCATGCTGAGCGCGGCCGCCGTCAGGCCTAGTAACAGGGTATTGCGGAGGCCGGCCCAGAGCTGACTGTCGGCCAGGACACGGCTGTAATTCGCCAGCGTCAGGCCAGCCCAACTCCACCGGCCAAACGTCCGAGACACAGATCCCAGGAGCAGTTGGGACAGGGGCAGCAGCGTCGCCACGAGGAAGTAGCTAAAGCACAGCACACAAATGAGGTATTTGGCCGGACCGATCTTGGCCACCTGCGGCCGGTAGCTCTTGCCCGAGATAACGAAGAACTGCTTGCCCCGGAGGATCCGCCCCTGCAGGACGACGAGGCCCAGCGTGAGCAGGATGAAGCTGACTCCTAGGGCGGTGGCCAGCCCATAGTTCGGCGGATAATCCTGCTCCACCGCGGCATAGATGCGGTTGGGGAAGACGAACACCTTCGCCGGCAACCCGATAAGCACCGGTACCTCGAACGATTCGAGAGCGCGGATGAAGCTCAGTAAGCTGACACCTAAGATGGCGGGCGCCACCAGCGGCAGCGTCACGCGGGTGGCTACCCGTAGCGGACTGGCTCCGGCGACGCGCGCCGCCTCTTCCAGCGACGTATCGATGTTGCGCAGCGCATTTACCAGCAGCAGGAACATAAACGCGGTCGAGCCGAGGGACAGCACCCATATCATCCCGCCCAGGCTGTAGATGCTGAAGCGCGGCATGCTGCTGCCGAACAACTGGCCGAGCGCAACGTTGATAGTGCCCGTGCGCGGACTGAGGAGCATGATCCAGCCGATGGCTTCGAGGATGGGCGGGATGAAGAAGGGCATGGCTATGAGTACTTCCAGCAGGCTGCGGAGCGGAGTGTCAGTACGCGTGAGCGCAAAGGCCAGAGCCATGGCAACAACGGTGGCCACGACAGTCTTGGCGCCCATCAACAGAATGGTCGTGAGCAGCAGACTCAAGGTCTCTACGCTGGTGTACGCCTCGATGTAGTTCTGAAGGGTGAACGATCCGGGGGCTCCCGGCCGCGAGGTCCGGAAGCTCCCGTACAGCAACATGGACAGTGGGTACAACACGAGAAACGCGACCAGCAGCGTTATCACCGTCATGCCCGCGCCAGGGAGCGCCGAGCGCACGGAGCCGCCTCGGCTGAGACGGAACAGGCTTAAAGTGAGAAAGCTTGCCGGGTCAGTTCGGACGGCTCTGGCCAACCCAGGCTATGACTTCCTGAAGAAGATGTCGTCCCAGGTCTTGCTGAATTCCTTGATGTTGGCCAGGTCCTGACCGGTGTCCACGTACAGGATCTTGGTCCCTTCCAGACTGGTTTCTTCATGTGGCACCTTCAGCCCCTGTCGGACAGGAGCGTTGCCCTGCTCGGCGATTGCTTCCTGCCCTTCCTGGGAAAGCCGCCAGTCGATCCAAAGCCGGGCGGCATTGGGATGAGGAGCGTTCTTGACAACCGCCATCGAGAGCAGCGTCGTCGCAACGCCTTCAGTGGGTTTGATCTGCTTGATTGGCACGCCCGGGTCCTTCGTCTTCTGCAGGACCAGGCTGGCAGCCGAGGCGGCTAGCAAAACATCGTGCTCGCCGCGAATGAGGTCGGTCAGAAGTTGCTCCGTGGCGCGGCTGATGAACAGGTCTTGCCGGCCGAGCTTGCGCACATAGTCCTCGCCCAGGCCCGGCTGTTTGCTGATTCCCAACATCAGCGTCGTGCTGCCGCCGGAGCCGCGTGGATCCTGCATGGCGATTTTGCCTTTCCAACGCGCAGCCAGTAGATCGGTCCAGCTCTTTGGCTCTGAGCCGGCCGGCACCAGCTTCGTATTCGCAGTGATGCCGTAGACCAGCACCCACACCGGATTGCTGACCTTCAGCGGATCCAGGAACTCCTGGCGTACGCTATTGAGCTCGGGCGACTGGTAAGGCTGCAGCAGGCCGGCTTCCTGCACCAGGCCCATGTCGTGCGGCCCGGTTTCCATGACGTCCATGTTGTAGACGTTGCCTTGAGCCTGGGTGATGATCTTCTGGGCGACGTCCGCGCCACGTCCGATCTGCCACTCAATCTTGACGCCGGGATAGCGTTTGCTAAAAGCGGCCGCGCCCACTCGCTCATTTTCGGGATCATGGGTATTGACGACGAGCGTGCCTTCCTTCTTGGCCGCTTGGTAGAGCGCCTGGCTGTCACCGCCCTGAGCCGGTTGGGTGGCGTTGCCTGAGCTGCTTCGCGCCGGCGCGCCGGCCTGGCCGGATGAGCCGCAAGCACTGGCCAGCAGGCTCAAGGTTGCGGTTAGCGCTAGTGCCAGGTGCCGGGGGCTATGTGTCATGTATTCCTCTAGATGATGGTTTGCGGCACATCGTACCTGATGGCGAAAGCGCAGCCGGGCCATGGTTTGCGGCCGCCCGATTGCTAGGCGCGCGGTTGGATGCCGCGGTTATGGGCGCTGGCCAGCTTTCGCCACTCGGTGATGACTAAGTCCGGCCGGTAGAGGCGCTCCTTTGACGACTCGACATAACTATCCCAGGTGGCGGTGTACATGTGCGAGCGCTCATCGATCTGGTCACCGCTGGCGTGTAGGGTAATATCCCCCCATTACTAGCCGGAGGACATCATGGCTGTAGAGCTTCAGAGCCAAACGGGAGCGCAGGTGCGCATCCGGGGCCTCAATCATTTCACGCTGCCGGTCCGCGACCGCTACCGGGCGGCCCGTTTTTACTCCACCATCTTCAATTGTGAGCTCGACCACGAGTCCGCGCCCGATCGGGTCGCTAAGGGCCTGGCCCGCTCGCTGCAAGTCGGTGTGAGTTTGTGCGACGGGATCGAACTGGATTGCTTTGAGCAGGACTTCGGCCAGCCGACGGTTGAGCAGGCCCATCCGCATCACGCGTTCGACATTCGCCCCGAAGATGTCCCGCAGTGGATCGAGCAGTTGACCTACTGGGGCGTGCCGTTCGTCGGACCGATGACCAGGGCCGGCACCAAAGGCTGTGAGATCTATTTCAACGATCCGGACGGCAACCACCTGGAGCTCCACTGCTCGAACTATCCGGTCGAACTGCGCGAGAAGCTTCCGGTTGGGCCGTATGACAAGAGCGCGGTGGTCATCCATCAATGGCCCACAGCCGAGCGAGAACAGGAGGTCGACGCCCTGTTCGAGGAGAAGCTCGCGCGTATGCGCGCGCGAAGGGCCGCGCTCTGACGCTAGGCCTGCGAGACCGCGTCCTACCACTCCTGGCAAGCGCGCTCCTGGGGGCCTGCGGCGCGGCGTCTGCTCCAGGCGCCAGTGATGCTCCCCGGCCGAGCTCATCCGCCGCGGCTGCGCGCGATGCGAGGCCCACCGTCACAGTGGCAGTCAAGGGTTCGCCCTCCGAGGCGGCACTCGCACTGGCTTTGTACCGTGGCTATTTCGAGAAGCAGGGTCTGCGCATCGAGACGGCGGCGCTGGACAGCGGTCCGCAGATGGTGCCGGCCCTCTCGACCAACCAGGTCCAGGTGGGCGCGGGATCGCTCAGCGCCTCGCTGTTCAATGCTCTTGGCAGAGGCATCAACATCCGCATGGTGGCCGACTACTCGCACGTCGGCTCACCCGACGACAGCGGCCTGGCCCTGCTCGTCCGCAAGGACCTGCTGGATTCTGGGGCGGTCAAGTCCCTGGCCGACCTCAAGGGCCAGGTCGTAGGCTTGGGGACCAACCACGGCACGGTGTCCGACTTCTTGTGGGCTCACGCGCTGCAGAAGAACGGGCTGAACAGTCTGGACGTTGAGATCAAGTACCTGCAGTTTCCCGACATCTTCAGCGCTTTGAGTAATGGCCAGATGGCGGCTGGAACGTTGACCCAACCCCTGGTAGCGCAAGCCGAGGAGAAAGGCATCGCCCGGGTGTTCTATCCGGCGGGAGCCGTGATCCTCGGTTCGGAGCTGTCCATCCTGCAGTATTCACCGCAGTTCGCAGCCGATCAAGACGCCGCCACACGCTTCATGGTGGGCTATCTGCAAGGGGCCCGCGATCACTACCAAGCCTTTCACACGGACGACCGCCAGGCCCGCGCCGCGGCTATCGACCTGCTGGCAGAGCACACCGCGCTCAAGGACAAGACGGTGTGGGATAAGTCCTCACCCACCAACATCGATCTGAACGGCAACATCAACGTCG
>DATGVV010000235.1:0-4501 GCA_035299885.1 Chloroflexota bacterium
CAGGATTGCCGCCGGCGAGAAGCTGCGCCTGAAGCAGGACGATGTCACCTGGCGCGGAGCGGCCATCGAATGCCGCATTGCGGCTGAGGACCCCGACCTCCAGTTCTTGCCAATTGCCGGCAAGGCTCTGGACGTGGTCGAGCCATCAGGCCCTGGCGTGCGCTTCGACCACATGCTCTTCCCGGGAGCCGAAGTCAGCCGCTACTACGATTCGCTGCTGGGCAAACTCATCGTTTGGGCGCAGGACCGGCCGGCGGCCATCGAGCGGATGCGCCGCGCTTTAGGCGAGCTGCAGATCCCCGGCCTCAAGACGACCATCCCGTTCCACGCCTGGGCCATGGCGCATGAGGCCTTCCGCAAAGGCGAACTGCACACCGGCTTCATCGACCAGCACTGGCGTCCGGCCGCGGCTGGCGCGGAGCTGGCCGAGGTGGCGGCCATGGCCGCTGCCGTGCTGGAACTCGAGCGCGGAGCACGGCCGGTGGCGCAGAATGGCCAGCGGCCGGAAGCCAGCAATTGGAAGCTGGCCGCCCGCGCCCGAACCTCCTTCACGCGATGAAGTTCCTTGCCACCATCGACGGCAAGGACTATGTCGTCGAGGTCCAGCCTGCCGGCAAGCCGGGCACGTTCACCGTCACGGTTGGGGGCAAGACTCACCAGGTAGACCTGGAGCAGGTCGAGCACGGCTGGTTGTATTCCCTGCTGCTGGACGGCCGCTCATACCAGATCGGGCAGACCGAGGGTCAGATCCAGGTGGAGAATCGAATTTTCGCCGTGGAGGTCGAGCGCGATCTCGGCCTCCAGCGGGCGCCCGGCGGTGGCGCCGCGGCCGGGCCGGCGCAGCTCAGGGCGCCGATTCCCGGGCTTGTGGTAGCCGTTCATGCCCAGGTTGGCGATCAGGTCCACGAGGGCCAGGCGCTGCTGGTCGTCGAGGCCATGAAGATGCAGATGGAGTTGAAGAGCCCCCGCGCTGGCCGCGTCGCCGAAGTCCTCGCCGAGCCCGGCCAGGAGGTCAACCAGGGCCAGGTGCTGGCCGTGATCGGCGACTAGGAGCGCAACCGGCGGCTTGTCATTCCCAGCCGCGGCTCGGAATCCGCGCCTCAGGACGGATGCCTCACCGCGTTCGGCATGACAAGGGGCAAGCGAAACGCGGTACCCTGAACGCCATGGCCAAGGTGCTCGAAGCTCCAACTCCCAACTCCCAGCTCCGAACTCCCGATAAGGACCTCCGGACGTGGATCCAGGAGCTGGACGACGCCGGCGAGCTGATCCGCATCGACAAGCCGGTTGACCCGCTTACCCAGATGGGCGCGCTGCTGTACCAGAGCCGGGAGAAGGCCCTGTTCTTCGAGAAGCTGCCGCACGGCTGGCGCTCGCTTGGCCAGGCTCCGGCCAACGTCCGCCAGGCGGCACTAGCCTTCGGCGCGCGCGAGGATACGGTCGTTCCGCTGGTGGCCGAGCGCATGGGCCAGCGCATCACGCCCGAAATCGTCAGCGACGGGCCGGTGAAGGAGGTCAAGCTCCGGCAAGGCGAGTTCGATCTCACCGAGCTGCCCATCCACGTCGCCGGCCAGCGTGACGGCGGCCCCGTGATCGGCTCCGGCCTGGTGGTCACCAAGGATCCGGACACCGGCCAGCGCAACCTCAGCTTCCACCGGCTCCAGCTGAAGGGGCCGAACAAGACCGGCATCCTGTTCTACCCCCGCCACTCCTGGCGCAACTACCTCAAGTACCAGGAGCGCAACGAGCCGATGCCGATTGCCATCTTCATCGGCCACTATCCGCTGTACTATGCCGCCGCCTCGACCACTACGGCCTACGGCGTCGACGAGTTCGAGATCGCCGGCGGCTATCTGGGCCATCCCGTGAAGCTGGTGAAGTGTGACACCGTGGATTTGGAGGTGCCGGCCGGCGCCGAGATCGTTCTGGAAGGCTTCGTGCCGCCGCACTATCGCGAGGAAGAGGGGCCCTTCTCGGAGTTCCAGGACTACTACATCACCGGCACCGGCAAGAACCCGGTCATCGAGTACAGCTGCATGACCCGCCGGCACGACGCCATCTTCAAGAACCTTCAGAACGGCTCTGAGATGGAGGGCTGCGTCTTCCACAAGATCCCCATGAGCGCCACCATCTACCGGCGCTTGAAGGACATTGGCGGCGGGCCCAACCTGCACAACGTGATGGCGCTGCCGGGCGTGTTTGGGCTGGCCATCCAGATGACGCCGCGCTACTACGGCGAGGCCAAGAACCTGCTGCTGGCCGCCATCTCGTCCGAGTACCAGCATCCGAAATGGGCCATCGCCGTGGACCAGGACGTGGACATCTTCAACCACTCCGAGCTGCTGTGGGCCATGTCCACGCGGGTTAACCCGGCCGAGGACGTGGTGGTCATCCCCAATACCCACAACCACGCTATGGACGCCATCCTGCCCGAGCTGGGCGCGCCAGGCACGCCCTTCTGGCAGCGGCTGGGCTCGAAGATGATCATTGACGCCACCATTCCGCCGCCGGCCGACGCCGAGAAGCGCGCCCAATTCGAGCGCATCCGGCCGGTCAACCCCCAACTGCGCCTGGCCGACTTTGCCCGGGACGACTACCAGGCCCTGGTTAACAGCATGTCGCCACTGTTCTTCGGCTCGAAACTGATTCGCTAACATCCCCTCTCCCGCATTCGCCGTCCGCGTAGGACCGGGAGCGGGTGAGGGTGAGGGAACCTGAGGCTGCCACTCCAAGGAGCATGAAACCATGTCCCAGCTCGGCTGGTACAGTAGGCCAAATGCCAGACCATAAGCGCGCACCAGCTCTGTTAATGGCCGCCGTGCTCGCCGCCTGCGGCGGCGGAGCCGCGCCGGCGGCCTCCAGCCCAGCCCCGTCCAGCGTCAGCGTCACGGCCAAGCTGGCGGCCGCCAGCGGATCGGCCGCGGGTTCAGGCAAGCCCGCAGCCAGCGGCCTCACCAAGGTCAAGGCGGCCTACTCGCAGATCAGCGCCGTGCAGGGCCCGCTGTACGTCGGCATCGACCAGAAAATCTTCCAGAAGTACGGGCTCGACGTAGAGGCGGGCCTGGTGGCTGGCACGCAGCAGCCGCCAGCCATGCAGGCGGGCGAGATCCAGTTCGGCACGCCCGGCGGCAACGAGATCATCTCGGCCGATCTGGCCGGCGCGTCGATGGTGATGATGGGCGTGGCCTCGAATTACCCGGTGTTCTCGATGTACGGCGCTAAAGGCGTCAACGACGTCAAAGACCTGGCCGGCAAAAGCGTGGGCATCACCACAGCCGGCTCTTCGACGGACGCCTCAGCGCAGATCTTTCTGCAGAAGTTTGGCCTCGAGAAGCAGGTCAAGCGCCAGCCGTCGGGCAGCATCGAAGGCATCCTGGCCCTCGTGGAGAAGGGCGAGATCGCCGCCGGTGTGGTCTCCCCGCCGACCACCGTCATCGCGCAGAGAGCTGGCCTGAAGGAGCTGGTGAACGGCCCCAAACTGGGCGTGCCCATGCTCCATTCGGGCGTCGCGGTCACGCGTGACTATCTGAAGAACAAGCCCGAGCTCGTCAAGGCCTTCATGCAGGGCTACGTCGAGGCCTGGAACTTCGTCATCGATCCGGCCAATGAAGCCGTGGTCGAGCAGTCGCTGGCCAAGTGGACCAAGTCCGACCAGGAAACGGCCAAAGGCTCCTACGAGTACGTCCAGCCCGCCTGGGCGCGCGACAAGTCGCCGGCCGTGAACCCCGAGGGCCTGCAGAACATCATCAACATCATCGACAACCCCAAAGCCAAGGACGCCAAGCCCGAGCAATTCTTCGACAACTCAATCGTTCAGGGATTAGCGAAGTAGTCGATATCGAGTCGCTGGCCAGTTGTAGAGACAGTCTCGGGCTAGGAGCTAGCGAATGTCAGGCGCACACTAGGTAAAGCTCCCGCGGTCTTCTCTTCGTTTGCCGCGGGGACGCGGTTGTTGCTTCGCGCGGCCAAGCTGGTAAACACGGCCAGCGCCAGAAGGAAGTATGTCGGCATGAGACACAGAACTGCAGGGCCAAACGTCCAGGAGCCGTCCTGCGCCTGAGCCGTCGGAGCCACGCGAAGAATGAGGCCCAACCAAACGTCTATGGGCAAGGCGAGAAGCGTCACAAAGCCGACGCTGCGCCTCGTGAGAACGCTGGGCCAGCACTGCAGGCGAAGTGACGCCAGAAGAACCGTAATGGGCAGCAGCGTGAGGGTGAAGTAGTGCGTCCAGGTGGTAGGGCTGCCGGCGATGCTTACGCAGGTCATGATCGCTATCGCACATTCCAGTGAACGACCACGTGTCAGGAGCACACCGCCAGCAATGGCCAGAATGATCAGCGCGATCGAGAGAAGCGAGCCGGCAGGTGGTATGTAAGCCAGCGGCGTGAAATGCAGGTGCGGATTTTGGGGCGGAAATTCCACTCCCTCAAACAAACGGGCACCAAGCGTGCTCAGTGAGAAATTGAGGAAATCGCGCTGATAGTAACGGGCGGCGAGCGGC
>DATGVV010000236.1:0-3862 GCA_035299885.1 Chloroflexota bacterium
AGCTGGCCGATGAGATCGCCGTGTACGATTCCGGCCGCATCCTCCAGTTCGGCCCGCGCGATGACGTCTTCTACCGCCCGCTGGACACTACCGTGGCGCGCACCGTGGGCTTCGCCAACGTCTTCCCGGCCAAACCCACAGCAGCCGATCGAGTGCTGCTGGAGGGCTCCGGCGTCGAGCTGATCACGACTGGCGAGGCGCCGCCCGCGGGGCCGTTGTACGCCTGCATCCGCCAGGAGGACATCCGTTTGATCCGCAAGGACCGGCCCTCGTCGGTCGGCCTGTCCGCGGGGACACGACTGCACGCAGAGGTGGTGGAGGAGCGGCATTTGGGCTTCACCGCGCGGCTGCGCTTCGTGGCCGCGGGAGTGCAGCCGGAACTGAGCTTGTGGGTCGACATTGCGGTGCCGGCCTACCGCAGCCTGGGCCTCGCCGAGGACAAGCAATGGGAGCTGTTTATCCCCCCGGAGGCGGTGCACCTGCTGCCCGGTGAGCACGCCCAGCCCGAACGCTAAGCTTCGCCTCGTGCCCTTCCAAATCGTCGACCACCACCTGCACACGCAATGGTCCGATGGCCGCTTCCGGCCGGCGGAGCTGCTGGAACAGGCTCGGCAGAAGGGCTATCGCATCGGCATCTCGGACCACGCCGGCCCGCGCACGTCCGGCATCCAGGCTCACAACTTCGACGCCTACGTTGCGGATTTGCGCCAGTATGAGATTTACCGCGGCGTCGAGTTCGACGTCGCCTACGGCCTGACGTTCGATCCCGCCAGGGCCTCGGAGCTGGACTACATGATCGGCTCGCTGCACGGCATCATGCGTGCTGGCGACTTCCGGCCGCTGGATGGTATGTTCCGTTGGTTCCAATCCGGCGGTAAGGTCCCCTACACACCCGACGTGGACCTGTCGGACCCGGAAGTTTGGATCGACGAATGGCTGGGCATCTTGCGGCACTGCTTCGAGACGACGCCGATCGACATTCTCGGCCACCCCACGCTGACGCCGGTGCTGCCGCTGGACCCCGACCCCGAGCGAGCGTACAAGCCGGAGTGGGAGGAGCGCCTGTGCGCGCTGGCCGTGGAGCACAAGGTGGCGCTGGAGATCAGCGGCCGCTACAAGCTGCCTCACGAGCGGCTGCTGCGCACCGGTAGGGACATGGGCGTGGTCTTCGCGATAGGCAGTGATGGCCACCAGCCGGGACAGATCTGCGATGTGGCATATCCCTTGCAGATGATCGAACGTATTGGCTTGCCCTCACATCAGGTCTTCGACGTGGAAGCGAAGCCGCGGGCTCCTGCCGGTGCTCGGTCCGGCCCCTAGCGGCTGCTACAATGTTTGCGGTTTTCCGAGTGCGTCCCCAGGACGCACTTCTTTTGTGTTCAGCAACCTCTAAGGAGTAATTGCGCATGGGTCTCGTCTGGATCGTTCCAGCCGTCGGCTTCCTGGCCATCCTGTTCGCCATCTGGTTGGCGAAGGACGTGCTGAGCCGCGACCCGGGCACGCCTGCCATGCAGCAGGTGGCCGGGATGATCTTCGAGGGCGCTATGGCCTTCCTCAACCGCCAGTACCGCACCATCGGCACGCTGGCGGTAGTGACGGCCGTGGTCATTGGCATTCTGGTGGGCGTGTTTGCCCATAACAGCGTTGAAGGCATATTGACTGGCATCGCCTTCATCCTGGGAGCGTTATGCTCCTCTGTCGCGGGCTACATCGGCATGTATGTGTCTGTGCGCTCGAACCTGCGTACAGCCTCGGCGGCGACCCGCTCGCTGCCCGAAGCCATCAATGTGGCGCTCCGCGGTGGCGCGGTCTCCGGCTTTCTAGTCACCGCACTGAGCTTGCTTGGTGTAGCTGGCATCTTCGGCCTCTACAGCAGCGTTCTCGGCCACCCCGCCGCCGATACACCGTTTCTCATCGTGGGCTTTGGTTTTGGCGCCAGCTTCGTGGCCCTGTTCGCGCAGCTTGGCGGGGGCATCTACACCAAGGCCGCCGACGTGGGCGCCGACCTGGTCGGCAAGGTCGAGGCGGGCATCCCAGAGGACGACCCCCGCAATGCGGCCGTGATAGCCGACCTGGTGGGTGATAACGTCGGCGACTGCGCCGGCCGCGGCGCCGACCTGTTCGAGTCCATGTCGGCCGAGAACATCGGCGCCATGATCCTGGGCGTCGCCATTTACGCCGCGACCAAGGACATTGCCTGGATCTTCTTTCCGCTGGTACTGCGCTCCTTTGGCCTCATCGCCTCGATGGTCGGCTTGCTGTCCGTCCCCGCGTTTGCCCGACCGGACAAAGACCCTATGTCGGCCCTCAACGGGGGCTATTACGTCCTGTCGGCGCTGTCTGTGGTCGGCCTGTTCATCACTACGCGGGCCATGATGGGCAGTGCCTGGTTCGCGTTCTTCATCTGCGGGCTGATCGGCATCGCGGTTGGCTTCGCCTTTGTGTACATCACCCAGTACTACACCGCTGGCGCCTGGCGCCCGGTGCAGGAGATTGCCCGGGCCTGCCTGACCGGCCCAGCCACAACAATCATCACCGGCACAGCCGTCGGCTTCGAAACGACCGCCGTGACCGCCATCGTGATCGGTGTTGCGCTGGTCGGGGCATTCGTGGTGGGCGGCTTATCTGGCGTTGTCAACGGCAACATCTACGGCACCGCCGTGGCCACGATGGGCATGCTTATGTCCGCCTCATACGTGCTGGCCATGGACACGTTTGGACCCATAACCGACAACGCCGGCGGCATCACCGAGTTCGCGCATGCCTCGCCGGAGGCTCGCCAGATCACCGACAACTTGGACGCTGTTGGCAACACAACCAAGGCGCTCACCAAAGGCTATGCCGTAGCCTCGGCCGGTCTGGCGGCATTCCTACTGTTCAGCGCCTACCTCGACCGCGTGAAGGAGCTGCTGGGGGGGTGCGGCGGTAAGGCGGCGACTGATGTCCCCACCGGTCGGTTGGCCGGCCTCATCCAGCACTGTGGCGACGCTCTGCCGGTCGACCTGTCACACGTCGAGGTGTTCGTCGGCGCCCTGCTTGGCGGCATGCTGGTCTTCCTCTTCAGCTCGCTGGCAATCCGCGCCGTCGGCAGCACGGCTGCCAAGATCATCGAGGAAGTGCGCCGGCAGTTCCGCGAGGATCCCGGTATCATGGCCGGCACCTCCAAGCCGGACTATGCGCGCGCCGTTGATATTACGGCTCGGGCCGCTCTGCGCGAGATGGTAGCGCCGGGTATCCTGGCGGTAGCCTTGCCCATCGCGGTCGGCCTGATCTTCCGCGCCACAGGCACCCTGAACGGCAACGCCGGCTGGCAGTCGGTAGGTGGTGTGCTGATGGTGGGCACCATCGTCGGCGTCATCATGGCCACGTTCCTGAACAACAGCGGCGGCGCCTGGGACAATGCCAAGAAGTTCATCGAGAGCGGCCAGCTCAAGGATGCCGCCGGGCAGGTGCTCGGCAAAGGCAGTTTCGCCCACGCCGCTGGCGTCGTCGGCGACACGGTAGGCGACCCCTTCAAGGACACTGCCGGCCCATCGCTGCACGTGCTGGTGAAGCTGCTGTCGACGATCACCCTGGTACTCGCGCCCCTCTTCGTGTAGTCCCCTCTCCCGCCGCGGCGGGAGAGGGCTAGGGTGAGGGAACCTAGACTTCGCTGATGGACGTGCAGGCTCTGTTAAACGAGCTTGGGGTTTCCAACCTCCAAATCGTGAGTGCCGCCCAGCTGCTCGGCGAGCCCGCACAGCTGGGCCTCGGCCCCGGCTATCTTCTGAACCCTATCGCGGCGGTGCTCATCACCGAAGTCGACGACGGGCCGGCCGTGCGGCTGGCGCTTGCCCAGGTCTACCCTGCTGGCCATCCTATG